>JBGPNU010000117.1:0-9388 GCA_041487675.1 Binatus sp. (SeqCode) | reverse complement strand
CGCTCGATGATCCCGAGAAAACGCATCGAGGTTTCCCGATCGTCCACGCCCCGAATCAGCGTCTCCGCGTAGCCATAGAGCGCGGAGAGCGGAGTGCGCAGCTCGTGGGTCAGGTTCGAGATGAAGTCGGCGCGCAGCGTCTGGTACGACTTGAGTTGCGTGATGTCGTGAAAGACGAACACCCAGGCCGCGCCGCGCGAGGTGCGAATCTGCGCGGCGCTGGCGCTGATGTGGAGCGGCGCTGGATTCTGGATCATTATTTCCGCATTCATCACGCTGGTGTCCGCCGATTGCATCGAACGTCCGACGAACTCCTGCAGCCGCGGGTCGCGGCACAGCTCGACGAACGGCCGATCGCGATAGTCGGTGTCGGCGCCCAGAGCGAATATCCTGCGCGCGGCGCCGTTGAGCAGTATGACTTCGCCGCGCGCACCGGTCACCACCACCGCCTCGGTCATGCTGCGCAGGATTGCCTCCAACTCATCGCGCTGCTCGGTAAGCGACTCGAAGTCGGTGACGACCGCATCGGCGGCGTCGAGCAGATGATGCTCCGCGCGGCCCATCGCGTCCCGGCCGTTAGGCAGCAGATGCGGCGGCAGCCGGCGATCGCGAAGCGCGGAAGCGACCGCGTCGAGCCGTTCCGCCCGGCGCGAGAGCGAGCTTGCGATGCCCGCGGCGAACATCGCGGCAAGTGCGAGTCCGAGCACGATAACCGTTCCGACCCAGAACAGCGATGCGGCTCCGGTAGCGGCGAGCACCACCAGGAAGAGAGCGGCCGGTGCGAGACCGATTCCTATCGCGGCGATAAGCCGCAGCGTCGGCGACCTATCCAAGCGGTTCCGGGTTGAAGCGGTAACCGACGCTTCGAACCGTGAGGATCAATTCCGGGTTCGCGTCGTCGCGCTCGATATGCTGGCGAAGCCGGCGCACGTGCACGTCAACCGTTCGCGGTTCGACGAAGGTGTCGCGGCCCCACACCATGTCGAGCAATTGCTCGCGCGTGTACACGCGCATCGGATGTTGCACGAAGAACTTGAGCAGCTCGAACTCGCGCAGCGCCAACTCTTTTTTTCCGGCGTCCACGAAGACCTGGTAGGTTCCAAAGTCCATCCGAAGACGGCCTCTTTCATACGCGCCGCCGCCGGTTTCAGGCTCTGAGAGCGGATTGGCACGGCGCAGCAGCGCTCTCACCCGCGCCACCAGCTCGCGCGGGCTAAACGGCTTGACGACATAATCGTCGGCGCCCATCTCAAGGCCGAGCACCTTGTCCACTTCGGTGCCCTTGGCGGTGACGATGAGAATCGGAAGGTGCGCGGTGTCGCGCTCGGCGCGCATCTGGCGGCAGACCTGCAGCCCCGGCATCCCGGGCAGCATCAGATCGAGCACCATCAGATCGGGAACGCGGCGCTTGATCCGCTCGAGCGCCTGCGCGCCGTCGGCCGCTTCCTCGACGACGAAGCCTTCCTCCGCCAGGTTGTAGCGGATCAGTTCGCGGATGTCGGCGTCGTCTTCAACGATCAGGACTCGATATTGAGCCCCGCGCCGTGCCTCCGAGACCGCATTAGTGGCCTGGTTGGTCTGATTCATCGCTTCACCTCCACCCCGCTCAATCGGTTGCCCGCTTCTTGGTTTCCATGTGACGAATCATTTTGCCCTTGACCATGTAGGTCACCATCTCGGCGATGTTGGTCGCGTGGTCGGCGATGCGTTCGAGGTACTTGGAGATGAACAGCAAGCGGGTCGCGGACGCTATGGTGTGCGGATCCTCGGCCATGTAGCTGAGCAGTTCGCGATAGACCTGGTAGTTGAGCATATCGACTTCGTCGTCGCGCGCGATCACCTGGTCGGCGAGCTCGGTATCGTCGCGCATGAACGCATCGATGCTGTCCTTGACCATCGATTGCGCGATTTCGGCCATCCGCGGCAGATCGATGTAGGGTTTGAGCTGCGGAACGTCGTTGAGTTCGAGCGTGCGCTCGCAGATGTTGACCGCGTTGTCGCCGATCCTTTCGAGGTCGGTCGTAATCTTGAGTCCGGTAGTGATGAAGCGCAGATCGCTGGCAGTCGGCTGATGGAGCGCGAGCAGGCGGATGCACTGCTCGTCGTTATCGGTGTCCATCCGATTCACTTCTTCGTCACGCTGAATCACTTCGCGGGCGTGCTCGCTGTCGCGATTAACCAGCGCGTCAACCGCCTCGGCAATTTGCCGCTCCACCAATCCGCCCATCTTGAGCAGACCGGCCCGCAAGCCGCGCAAATCCTCCTCGTACTGCTTGTTGGTATGCTGCGGCTGTGTGCTATCCATTTGCGCCTCCCGCGATCTCAGCCGAATCGCCCGGTGATGTAATCTTCAGTCTCGCGACGGGTGGGGTTCGTAAATATCTGCCTGGTCTCGCCGTATTCGACCAGATCGCCGGTGTACATGAAGGCTGTCATGTCGGAGCAGCGGGCGGCTTGCTGCATGTTGTGGGTCACTATCACGATAGTGTACGCCGACTTCAGTTCGAGCAACAGTTCTTCGATGCGCGCGGTGGAGATCGGATCGAGCGCGGAGCACGGCTCGTCCATCAAGAGCACCTCGGGCTGAACTGCGAGTGCGCGGGCGACGCACAGGCGCTGCTGCTGTCCGCCGGAAAGGCTCGCGCCGGGGCGCCGCAAACGATCCTTCACTTCTTCCCAAAGCGCCGCCTGGCGCAGGCTTCGCTCGATTACCTGATCGCGCTCGGCGCGGCTCATCTTCACGCCGTTGAGGGTCAGGCCCGCGGCCACATTGTCTTCGATCGACATGGTCGGAAACGGCGTAGGCTTCTGAAACACCATCCCGATTCGGCGCCGCACCTGCACCGGATCGACGTCTTCGTCGTAGATGTTGTTGCCGTCGAGCAGCACCTCGCCGCTGGAGGTCGCGCCGGGCACCACCTCATGCATCCGGTTGAGGCATCGGACCAAAGTGGATTTGCCGCATCCCGATGGTCCGATGATCGCGGCGATGCGATTCTCCGCAAACGCGAGGCTGATGTCGTGCAGCGCGTGATTCTTGTAAAAGTGCGCGTCGAGATGTTTGACGACCAGTTTTTCGGCCATGACTACCTTGGCGCTTTTGCCGCCCCGCCCGTCACCCATCGCACGCCCAACTCGAGCGTGAGAATGATCCCCGTAAGCACCAGCGCTCCGGCCCACGCCTGCCGTTGCCAGTCGGCAAACGGCGAGATTGCGTAGGTGTAAACCTGGACCGTCAGCGTGTTGATCGGATGAAACAGCGAAGTTGACCAGAACCGATTGCCAAACGCCGTGAACAGCAGCGGCGCGGTCTCGCCGGCAACCCTCGCGATCGCCAGGATGACGCCCGTGGCGATTCCGGACAGCGCCGTGCGCGCGACGACCGACAGCGTCGTGCGCCATTGCGGCACGCCCAGCGCCAGCGATGCCTCCCTTAGTTCGGGCGGCACCAGCAGCACCATCTCTTCGGTAGTGCGCGTGACCAGGGGGACCATTATCGCCGCGAGCGCGACCGATCCGGCCAGCGTCGAGAAGCCGCCGAACGGGCGCACGACGAGCGCGTAGGCGAAGATTCCAATCACGATCGACGGCACACCCATCAGCACGTCCGCCGAGAAGCGCACCCAGTTGGTAAATTGGCGCGCACGATTGGCCGCGAGATAAAGGCCCGCGCCCACCCCGATCGGCACCCCGATCAGGCACGCGATGCCGACCACTTCAAGCGTGCCGACGATCGCGTTAGCCATCCCTCCGCCCTTCTCGCCGACCGGCGCCGGCATATGCGTGAAGAACGCCCAGTTAAGACTGGCTACTCCCTTGGTCAGCAGGTAACCCAGTACCAGGAACAGCGGTATCAAAGTCAGGACCGTCGCACCGACCGTGACCGCCATCATGGAATCGCTCTTGAACTTGCGAACCCGATAGCTGGTCTCGCCGCGAAGAGCATGGGCGCCCGCAGCCATTATCTGCGCACCTCGCGGTAGCGGCGCTGCTGCACGGCGAGTACCAGCGCGCGCGCCACGACATTGAGCGCGATTCCTAGAATCAGCAGTACCAGTCCAAGTTCGATCAACGCGGCGACGTACATGTCAGAGGTTGCTTCGGCGAATTCGTTGGCGATCACGCTCGCGAGAGTCGCGGCCGGCTTGAACAGCGACGCGGAAATCTGCGACGAGTTGCCAATCACCATCGCAACCGCGATCGTCTCGCCGAGCGCGCGGCCGAGACCCAGGATGATCGCGCCGATCACGCCGGTCATGCCATATGGAATCACCGCGGTCTTGACCATCTCCCACTGGGTCGCGCCAAGTGCGAGCGCCGCCTCTCGCTGCGTAAGAGGAACGACGCGAAAGACGTCGGTGCACACCGACGAGATGTAAGGGACAATCATGATGGCCAGAACTATTCCCGCCGAGAGCATCCCGACCGCCACCTTCGGACCCTGGAAAAAAGGCAGGAAGCCGAGCCAATGCGCCAGCGGCGGTTCCAGGTAATCGCGAATCCACGGACCCATCACGAAGACCGCCCACAGTCCATAAACCACGCTTGGGATCGCGGCGAGAAGATCGACCAGGAATCCCAGCCGATGGCTGAGCCAGTCGGGCGCCATCTCGCTCAGGCATAGCGCGACGCCAAGGCTCAGCGGCACCGCGATTGTCAACGCGACAAACGACGATACGAAGGTTCCATAGATGAACGGCAGCGCACCGTACTGATCGGTAACCGGATCCCAATTCGAGCTGACAAGGAAGTGTAGTCCGAAGGCGCGAATTGCGGGGAAGCTGCTTACGATCAGTGCAACCGCAAGTCCGAACAGCAGCGCGAGGATCGAAAGCGCGAGCACAAAAGTGGCGGCGTTGAAAATCCGATCGCCGAACAAACGTACATGCACCGGCGTCTTCGCGCGCGCGCGAGCACCGGCGGGTACGCTGTCTCGCGCAACGCCGTCTGGCGCAACGCTGTCGGCCATCGAACTTTCCAATTCGGACAAGCGATGCTCTTCCTTCAGAATTTGCGGACTCTCCGCCGGGAGCCGACTGGCGCAACGCGGGTGGTAGTCCGTCTTGCAATCATACGCATCGATTGTTTCGGGAATGTTACGGAGGCTGAAAATCGCAATGAATGAGCGAATCTTCGGCGAAATTTCGCGTCGCGAAACTACCAGACTTATGCAGTCTAAGGCTTGCGGATCCGGTCCAATCCACCCATATAGGGACGCAAAACTTCGGGAATCGTCACGCTGCCGTCCTCGTTCTGGTAGTTTTCCAGGACCGCGATCAGCGTCCGCGGCAGCCCCAGGCCGGAGCCGTTGAGCGTATGTACGAATTCCGGCTTGGCGCCCTTTTCGGCGCGGTAACGAATTTGCGCGCGGCGCGCCTGAAAGTCAGTGCAATTCGAACATGAACTGACCTCGAGCCATTCGCCGCATCCGGGCGCCCACATCTCAACGTCATACTTCGCAGCCGCCGCGAAGCCGAGGTCGCCGGTGCACATCTGGATCACGCGAAACGCAATCTTCAGGCGACGGCATACTTCGCACGCATCCTCGACCAGTTTCTCGAGTTCCTGATCGGAAGTCTCGGGACGCACCACTTTCACCATCTCGACCTTGTCGAACTGATGACCGCGCTTGATTCCGCGGACGTCGCGGCCGGCCGACATCTTCTCGCGCCGAAAGCACGGCGTATACGCGGTCAGGTAGATCGGCAGGCGCCCGCCGTCGAGAATCTCGCGAGCGTAAAGATTGGTGAGCGGGACTTCGGCCGTCGGGATGAACCAGAAGTCCTCGTCCTTGTCCTTGTACATCGTGTCTTCGAACTTCGGCAGATGCGCGCTGCCGATGACCGCCGCGGTATTCACCATCAGCGGCGGCGCGACTTCAAGGTACCCCTGCTCCTGCGTTTTGAGATCGAGCATCCACGCAATCAGCGCACGTTCGATTCGCGCGCCCGCGCCGACCAGGAAATGGAACCGGGTGCCGGAGAGTTTTACCCCGCGATCGAAATCGATGATGCCGAGTTTCTCGCCAAGCTCCCAATGCGGGAGCGCCTGGTACGCGGTGAACTGCTGCGGTTCGCCCTCGGTGCGGACAATTTTGTTCTCGCTCTCGCCCGCGCCGACCGGCACATATGCCCGCGGCATGTTCGGCAGCATGAGGAGCATCGAATCGCCGGCCTTCTCGACTTCGACCAGCTCGCGTTCGCCGGCGCTGATCCGATCTCCCAGCTCGCGCATCTCGGCCCGCTTGAGGTCTCGCTGTTCCGGACTTGCTTTGCCCAGTTCCTTGGATTCGCGAGTGCGCCGCGCGCGCAAGTCGTCGAGATCGTGCTGCAAACGGCGGCGCGTTGCATCGGCCTCGAGAACGCGATCGATCTCGGCCGGGTCGACCCCGGTCTTGGCGAGTTCCGCCTTTACCAAATCAGGCTGCTCGCGAATTAGCTTGATATCGAGCATTTAGAATGCGTTCCTCAAAAGTTCAATTTCCAGGCGCTTGCCCGATGCGTCAACCGCCACGATGTCGAAGCGCAGCTCCTTCCCGCCGGCGCGATATCGCGCCAAAAAAACTTCGGATGCGCGGCGCATCCGCAATTGTTTGCGCTCATCGACGGCCTCTTCCGGGGCGCCGGAGATCCGGCTGCGCCGCGTTTTCACCTCGACGAACACCAGCGTCTCGCCGTCGATTGCAACCAGATCGATTTCCGCTCCGGCAGCGCGGAAATTCCTCGCGACGATCCGGTAGCCGTTGCGCTTCAAATACTTTTCGGCGGCGCGCTCGCCCCGGCGGCCAAGCGGCAACTCTTCCCGAAGCCGCGCAAGGAATGCAACCGCTCGAGAAATCAGGTCGCGCGGCTTGATCATATCCAACCCGCCCCCCGCGCCGCGAGATGACAAACCGGCCTTTCGAGGCTGGAAGGCGTGGCGAGCGGCCGCAGGCTGTTTGACGAAGCGACTGACATGGATCTCGCGGAATGTTACGATTTGCGCGGAATCAAAAGAAGGACACCAGCGGCCGCGATGGCTGAAACGAAAATAACCCTTGAACAGGTTCGCCACGTCGCTCGCCTCGCGCGCCTGCGGCTCTCGGCGGACGAGGAAGAGCGGCTGCGCGCCGACATGGACGAGATGCTCGCTTACGTGGACAAGCTGAACGAGTTGGATACCAAAGATGTCGCGCCGACCGCACAGGTTGGCGAGGCCGGCATGCCGATGCGCGACGACGAAGTGACCAACCAGCCGGCGGCGGACGCGATGCTCGCAAATGCTCCGTCGCGTGAGCGCAACTACTTCAAAGTTCCCAAGATTATCGAATAAGACCGATGGCATCCGAGCTGAACAAACTCATGATCGCCGAAGCGTCCGCGATGCTGCGCAGGCGCGAAATCTCGGCGCTCCAACTGACGCGCGACTGTCTCGAGCGGATCGCGGCGGCCGAGCCGAAGCTTCACGCCTTCATCACGGTGTGCGAAAAGGAAGCAATCGAGCAGGCGCGTCAAGCGGACGCGCGGCTTGCGGCGGGCGACAACGACATGCCGGCGCTGTGCGGAATCCCGCTCGCCATCAAGGACATCTACGCCACCAAGGGCGTTCGCACGACCTGCGCATCGCGAATCCTCGAGAGTTTCGTGCCGCCTTTCGACGCGACCGTGATCGAGCGGCTTCGCTCCGATGGCGCGGTGTTTGTCGGCAAGACGAACATGGATGAATTCGCGATGGGCTCGTCGACCGAGAATTCGGCATTCGGGCCGACCTTGAATCCTCATGACACCGGCCGCGTCGCCGGCGGATCATCGGGCGGATCGGCCGCCGCGGTTGCGGCCCATGAATGCCTGGGGGCGCTCGGCACCGACACCGGCGGATCGATCCGCGAGCCCGCGTCGTTTTGCGGAGTAGTCGGACTCAAGCCAACTTACAGCCGCGTCAGCCGCTACGGTGTGATCGCGTACGCATCGTCGCTCGATCAAGTCGGCCCGTTCGCAAGGTCGGTTCGCGACGCCGCGATCATCCTGCGCACCCTGGCCGGCAAAGACCATCGGGATTCGACCTGTTCGGCGCGTGCGGTGCCCGACTACGAGCGCGCGCTGACCGGCGACGTAAAGGGTCTCAGGATCGGCGTGCCGAAGGAATTTTTCGTCGAAGGAATGGACCCCGAAGTTGAAAAATCGGTGCGCGCGGCGCTCAAACACTACGAGTCGATCGGCGCGTCGACGGTCGAGATCTCCTTGCCTCACACCGGCTACGCGATTGCGGCGTATTACCTGGTCGCAACCGCGGAGGCGAGCGCCAATCTCGCGCGCTACGACGGTATCCGCTTCGGGCTGCGGGTCAATGCCGAAGATAATATCGCCCTTAACGAGACCACGCGGGCGAAGGGATTCGGCGCCGAGGTCAAGCGCCGCATCATGCTCGGCACCTTCGCGCTCTCGGCCGGTTACTACGACGCGTATTATCTGAAAGGTCAGAAAGTGCGCACCTTGATTCGCAACGACTTCGAGCGCGCGTTCCAGAAATGCGATCTGATTGTCACGCCGGTCGCGCCGACCACCGCGTTCAAGCTTGGCGAGAAGATGAATGATCCGCTCACAATGTACTTGTCCGACATTTTTACTATTTCGGTGAACCTGGCCGGTCTGCCCGCGATGTCGATACCGTGCGGTTACGATTCGAAGCATCTTCCGATTGGGATGCAACTGATCGGGCCGCCATTTAGCGAGGAAACCATCTTGCGCGCGGGCGACGCCTTCGAACGCATCGGAGCTACCAAACCCCGCGCGACCGCGATCTAACGGAAGATTTCGATGAATCGGGAAGCATACGAAACGGTGATTGGACTCGAAGTCCATACCCATCTTTTGACCCGCTCGAAACTGTTCTGCGGATGCTCGACGACTTTCGGCGCCGAGCCCAACGCGAACGTCTGTCCGGTCTGCATGGGCATGCCGGGCGTGCTGCCCGTTCTCAACCGGCGCGTAGTGGAACTGGCTATTCGCGCCGGGCTCGCGGCGCACTGCGAAATCGCGCCCTATTCTATTTTCGATCGCAAAAGCTACTTCTACCCCGACCTGCCCAAGGGCTACCAGATTAGTCAGTACGAGACTCCGATCTGCAAAGGTGGCTATATCGATTTGCCCGCAAATGGTAATGGCGAACCGCGCCGAATCGGTCTCACGCGGATTCATATCGAAGAAGATGCGGGCAAGAATATCCACGCCGAAAGCGTGAGCCTGGTCGATTTCAACCGCTCGGGAGTGCCGCTGATCGAAATTGTCAGCGAACCAGATCTCCGCTCTGCCGAAGATGCGGGCGCTTATTTGCGCCAACTGCGCGCGATACTTCGGTACGTCGATGCGTCCGACGGCAAGATGGAAGAAGGAAGCTTCCGATGCGATTG
>JBGPNU010000116.1:0-9411 GCA_041487675.1 Binatus sp. (SeqCode) | reverse complement strand
TGTACAGGCGCGACGAGCGCAGACCCGGCACCAGCAGGTAGCGGCGCTCGATATGCGGATGCGGTGCGTAGGGACATAGCGCGGCGCTGCACGCGTTCCATCCGAAGTGATGAAGTTCGTCGCCGACGCCCGGCACCTCGGCGCGGCCGATCACTTGCGAGTAGGTCGTGGATTTTGGATCGAGGTCGAGCACGCAGAGCGCGTCATGGCGCCCATTTTGCGGAGTCGGATTGAAGGTCACCACGTAACCGAGATTCTCGCGCGGCGCCTGCATCGCCATTCGCGCCGACGGATAAAACGTCTGATCGGGTTTCCACAGCGCCATAAGTGATTAACCGCCTTGAAGAGGGAATCCGACCATTATCCAGCCCGCCGAATGCCAATCAAGCCCCGCGGACTGACGACCTGAATCGTTGCCGCATCGGAGGCCGATTGTTGTAACCTAGGCGCGGCGCCCGAGTTCAGCAATCCAATTGGGACGGACAGATCTAATCTCGACGGAGAGCCATGGACTACAAAACGGTTTTGTACGAGAAGCATGACCGCATCGCCAAAGTCATTCTCAACCGTCCGCGTTACAAGAACGCGCAATCGCGGCTGATGCTCGAGGAGATGGATAGTGCGTTCGCCGACGCCAATGCCGACGACAACGTCCGAGTCATAATCTTGTCGGGAGCGGGCGATAACTTCTGCTCCGGCCACGACCTCGGCACGGCCGAGGAAAAAGAGGATCAGGAACGCCGTCCTTTCCCGAAAGGCATGCGCGGCGAGTACATGCGCTCGCGCCAGATGTTCCTGGATAACACGCTTCGATGGCGCGATCTGGACAAGCCGACGATCGCGCAGGTGCATGGGCTCTGCATCTTCGGCGGATGGATGTTCGCGGCCGCGATGGATTTGGTCGTCGCGTCCGACGACGCGAAGTTTCTGCCGGCGCTACTGCAGTACTTTTCAATTCCGTGGGACATGCCGCCGCGCAAGGCGAAGGAAATCCTCTTCCAGAGCCGGTTCGTCGGCGCAGAGGAGGCGCGGAGCCTTGGCTTTGTGAATATGGTGGTTCCGCGCGCCCGGCTTGAAGAGGAAACCATGGCGCTCGCGACACGAATCGCGGAGAGCGATCGTTTCACGCTCAGGATGGTCAAGTGGGCGGTGAATTCGGCGCAGGATGCGATGGGATTCAGCACCGCGATTCGCAATGCTCATTCGCATCACATGGTGCTCGGAATCAGCGGCTACATGCAGGCCAAGATGGAAGGGGAGGGACTCCCCAAGCGGATGGCCGGCGTCGAGCAGGCGCTCAAGAAAATAAAAAAGTAGGCCGCGCAAATCGCCCTCGCGGCTCGCATGAACGGCGAGTTGCGGGCGGATTTTCCTCGAGAGTCAAGGGGATATTTATCGCAAAGGCACCGGCGGAATCGATGCGATCCAGGCTCTTGCGGGGGCCGGTACGATTGATAGTCTAATTGACTGGTCTCGGGCGCCGGGGAAGTAGTAAAGGACGAGGAAGGAATCGCGCGCGACGTGACACTCAAGTCCGAGCGCGCAGAGGGAACGCCGGCGGATCCGATCGCGGCGACGACAAGTGAGCGAAGACCCAAAGTCAGCCCCGAAGTCGCAAACCACCCATCGCGCGGACCTATCGCGGCGGCGCTTCCTCCGCATTAGCGCGTTGGCCGCGGCGCAGTTGATGGTCCCCGCGGTTGCGATGGCGCGTACGCGGGTCCAGATTCGACGCCGATCGCTCAAGTTTTATAATCTTCATACCGGCGAGAGTCTCAACACCACTTACTGGGAAAATGGCAGTTTCGTTCCCGGCGAACTCGAGCGCGTCAATTACATCCTGCGCGACTTCCGCGCGAACGAGGTAAAGCCGATCGATCCCGCGCTGCTCGATTTGCTGGTGAGAGCCGAGCGCCGACTCGGCACCTCGGAGCCGTTCCAGGTGATTTCCGGATACCGCTCGCCGTTGACCAACGCGATGCTCCATGCGAACGGCGAAGGAGTCGCGGTCCATAGCCTTCATATCGACGGCAAAGCGATCGATATCTGCGTGCCGGGCCGGAGCCTGGCTCAAGTCCGCGGCGCGGCGCTCGCGCTTCAAGGCGGCGGGGTCGGCTACTATCCGCGAACCGGATTCGTCCACATGGACACCGGCCGCGTCAGATGGTGGTAGTTCGCGAGCGCCTATTTGGTCGCGACTGCGATCAGGCGTTGTGCGTTTTGATCGTAAGGCGTCGCGCTTAAGCTTCCGTATAAACTGACTTCGCGAAATCCTGCTGAACGCAGCAGACTTTCGAGTTCAGCCCCGGAATAGAGTCTCAATATCAGCGTCGATACGCGACGTTCGATCCCCCGAATCCAGGTCCATCGATTCTCGATCCGCTTCCATCCGTCGAGCAGGCGGCGCTCCTCGAGCACTATCGCGCCGTCATCGCGCGTGCTCCAGTCGCGCTCGCGAAATTTCCCGGCAAGGACTTCCTTCCCGTTGAGGTCGACAATGAGTCGTCCGCCCGGTTTCAACGAATCGAGAAGAAGGCTCGCGACTTTGGCGTCGTCGGCAGGATCGTCGAAATACCCGAATGCGGTGAAGAAGTTGATCGCGGCGGCAAAGGCGGCCGGTCGTGAAAATTCACGCATGTCGGACCGCACGAATTCAATTTTGAGATTCTCCCTCGCTGCGCGCGCGCGTGCTTGATCCAGATAGGGCGTGGTACGATCGACGCCGGTCACCTTGAATCCGCGGCGTGCGAACTCCAGGGAATGCCGGCCGATACCGCAACACAAGTCGAGCACATTGGCGCCGGGTTCGAGGCCGAGCAGCGCGATCATTTGATCGACTTCCGGGGCGGCGAGCGCAAGCCGCCGCGGGTCGAACATGTAGTTCTGAAAAGTTTCCCAGAAGGAATCGTCGTCGTACCACTCGGTCATCCGGTTCCTTTTGCTGCCACTCCCTTCGGATGCGCGCGCATCGGCGCGGCGACATCCGTCAGCGCCTCGCCGTCGGGTGCGGCAGCCGCCTTCTGTTTCATCATCGAATCAAGCTCGACGCCGAGGCCGTCCGCGACGCGATCGATGAAGTTGAACAGGCTCGCAATCGTAACGATGTCCAGCGTCTGCTCTTCGCTGTAATGCGCGCGCAGATCGTTGAGATCGTCCAACGTCATCGACGAAGGACTCACCGTGATCTTTTCCGCATAGGTGAGCATCGCGCGATCGGCCTCCGTGAGCCTCGCGCTTCGCCAGTCGTGCTTCAGGTGCGCGACCAGGGAATTGTCTCCGGCACTTTCGACGCGGAGAACCTCCGCGTGAGCGTTGGTTCAGTAATGACACCGGTTGGTCGCCGACACGACCGTTGCGATCATCTCCTCCTGCACGCGGGTCAGGTTCGAGCCGCCGAACGTCGCGACCTCGAATATTCGCGCAACCGCGGCGAGCAGTTCAGGCTTGAGGCTGAACGACTGCATGATGTTAGGGGCGACCCCGTAGCGCGACCTGAACTTTGCATACACTTCAGCAACTCGGCCTTGGGCTTGTTCGGGGGGAATCGTTTTTATCCAGGCCATCGCGATCCTCCTTCTACACCGCTACAGCGTGCGGCGCAGGAAATCGCACATCTTGCCAAGCCCCTCGGCGCATCCCGAGAGTATGTCCATCTGCACGAAGCCGTGCGGCATGTCTTCGAAGATGTGGAGTTCGTGGCGGATGTCGGCGCGCTTAAGTGCATCGGCCATAGCGTGCGACTCGGGCAGCAACGGATCCGCAGTGCCGCAAATGATACAGCTCGGCGGCATCGCGCCCGGTTTCACACCCTTGAGGGGGCTGACGCGCGGATCTTCGAGAATCGCCGGATATCCTGAGCCCGCATAGGCTTTCGCCATTCCGTCAAGGGCCTCGTTGCCTGAGCGCTTGATGGTGGCGGGGAAATCGAACAGGCCGTAAATCAGAAGCGCGGCCTTCGGTTTCGCGCCGCTGTAGTTCTGCGCGGCGAGCGACGTCACGGTCGCGGCGGTGAGATTGCCGCCCGCAGAATCTCCGCCAACTGCGAGGCGCGAGCCGTCTCCGTTCCATCGTTTCGCATTCTCGCCCGCCCATTTTACCGCATGAATGCAGTCGTCGAGGCCGGCTGGAAACGGATGCTCGGGGGCGAGCCGATAATCGACGTTGATCGTCAAGAATCCCGCCGCGGCGAATTGCATCGCGAGTTTGCGATGCGTCTTGGGGCTGCCCGCGACCCATCCTCCGCCGTGCAAATAGACGAGCACGCGATGCGGCCCATTGCCCTTCGGCACCGCGACATCGGCGCCAAGCCCGGGTCGAATCTCAACCCCTTCGTGCAGCGCGCCGATTTCAGGCGGGTTCTGATTCATCATTGGTGCGAACGTATCCAGGGCCGCGCGCAGCCCCATCACGTCGGTTGGGATGGGCGCCTTGGCGATCGCATCGAGAAACGCGCGTTCCTGAGCATTGAGCATGATTGCCTCCAAAGCGGAGAGAGTTGCCGTCGCGGTGGAAAATCCGCGATCGCGATTACTGCTGCGCGGTCGCCCCGAGCGCTGCCTTTACCAGCGGCTCCAGCTCGCCAGTCTCGTGCAGCTCGCGGATGATGTCGCATCCGCCGACGAACTTGCCGTCAATATACACCTGCGGGATCGTCGGCCAGTTGCTGTAGCGCTTGACCCCGTCGCGCAATTCGGGATCGCTCAGGACGTCGGCGGTCTCGAACGGCACGCCCAACTGCTCGAATATCGCGACCGTCGCAGCCGAGAATCCGCATTGCGGAAAGCTTCGGTTGCCCTTCATGAAGATCATGACCTTGTTGTCTTTTACCGCTGACTCGATTCGTTCAATTATGTCCGCCATTTGAAGTTCTACCTCCGGTTCTGATACTGCGCCGGCGTCAAGGTCTTGAGCGTGAGTGCATGCACCTGCACGCGCATCGCGTCGCCGAGCGCCTGGTAAACGAGCTGATGCCGTTCGATAAGACCCTTGCCCTCGAAGCTGGGACTCACGACCAGCGCCTCGAAATGATCGCCACCGCCAGTGTAGTCGCGCACTTCGACCTGCGCATCGGGAATCCCGCGCACGATCATCGTCTCAATTTCCTTCGGGTCCATCACCTGAAATCAACACTCGCACCTGAAATATATCACTCGCCTGCGATCGATCTTGCCTCGAAGCTTGGCTTCGCATCTTAGCCCGCATCGTCCTCGCGAATCCACGCTGGCGCCTGCTACAGGTTGACTACGTGGCCGCCGCCTTCCGCGGGCTGGCCCGGCGGCGCGCGATGCTTACTGCCCTCGATCAGCAGCCGCGCGCCCTCGCTGATCTCGCCCGGGCGTCCCGCACCGACGATTCGCGAAATGATCTTGCCGTCCGGTCCGACGAAAAGCGTCGTCGGTATCGCCTCGACTCCAAGGCTGTCCACCAGCGCTTCGTCGGCGAGCGCGACTGGATAGTTGATTTGGAATTCTTCAACGAAAGGCTCGACCGCGCCCAGGCCTTCACCCTGAAGTAGATCGCACGAAACGCCGATTATGACGAGTCCGCGGGTTTTATTGTAACGCTTGTAAAGTGCGACCAGCTCCGGAATCTGGCGGCGGCAGGGACTGCACCAGGTCGCCCAAAAATCCACGATCACCGGATGGCCGCGATACTCGCTTAGATTGATCTTGCGGCCGTTCAGGCCACGCGCCGAGAAGTTCAAACTTTTGTCAGTGCGGGACTCCCTCGCATGCGGCGGGTCGAACCGCAATAGCGGTTTTGGTGTCGGGCGCAACCCGATGTTGAAGAGCGCAGCTGCGATCAGGATCAGCGCGCTGATTATGGCGAGAACGCGGAATACTCGATTCACGGCTTCCTCGATGCGTCAGTCATGGCGCTCATACCTGCTCGATAACCGTCGCGATACCCTGCCCAATCCCGATACACATCGTCACCACGCCCAGCGCCACTCCGCGCCGGCGCATCTCATGGGTCAGCGTCACGACCAGCCGCGCACCGGAGCATCCGAGCGGATGCCCAAGCGCGATCGCGCCGCCGTTCACGTTGAGTATCTCCTCATTGATCTTCAGGTCGGTGTTGCAGGCGAGGACCTGGGCGCCAAACGCCTCGTTGATTTCGAACAGGCCGATGTCGTCGATCTTGAGGCTGGCCCGGCCAAGCGCCTTGCGTGTCGATGGCACCGGACCCCATCCCATTATTTCGGGCCGAACGCCTGCGACCGCGGTGGTGCGAATCTTCGCCATCGGTTTCATCCCGAGCGCACGAGCACGTTCCGCGCTCATCAGCAGCACTGCAGCCGCGCCATCGCTCAACTGCGAGGAGTTGCCGGCCGTCACCTGCCCGTCGGGTTTGAATGAGGGCTTCAGACCGGCGAGCTTTTCCATGCTGGTTTCCGCGCGCGGTCCCTGGTCAATATCGACGATCGTGCCGTCGGGCAACTTGACCGGTACGATTTCTTCCTTGAAACGCTCTCGCGCCGCGACCGCGCGCATGTTCGAGCGCATCGAGAATGCGTCAGACTCCTCGCGCGTGATCTTATAGGTCTCGGCGAGCCGCTCGGCCGTCATGCCCATGAAAAACATGTCGCGCGGGAACATCTCGAGCAGTTTCGGATTAGGCAGAATACCGGAGCCCATCGCGACGTGCGTCATATGCTCGACACCGCCCGCAAGAGCGACTTCGCCGGCCCCGGTCATTATTTCCTGGGCCGCAAAGTTCACCGCCTGCAGACTCGAGCCGCATTGACGATCGATCGTCGTGCCGGCGACTTCGACCGGCAGTCCCGCGAGCAATCCGATCATCCTGCCAACGTTGAGGCCCTGCTCGCCGGTCTGATTCGCGCATCCCCAGACCACGTCCTCAATTTCCCTGGGATCCAGCTTCGGATTTTTCTCCAGCAAGCGGCGGATGCAAATCGCGCCAAGCTCATCGGCCCGGATGTCCTTGTAATAGCCCTTGTCCTTGCCGGCCTTGCCGATCGGCACCCTTACTCCATCGACGATGACAACTTCGCGCACGTGTTTTCCTCCGGCGGCCGTGGGTCATTGGGATAGCACGGACCACCAATCGTGAATTCTATATGATACTCCGCCGGCGCAGTTCCGACAGACGGAAAGAATCGTAGCCAAGGATGCCGGTCAGCACCTCGTCGGTGGCTTCGCTGAGAAGCGGTGAGCGCGTGGTGGGAATCCCGTTGTCGCCGCTGGCCTTGAGCGGCGAGCCCGGCACGACCAGACCATCGAAGGTGGGATGCTCCGCGTGCAGAATCATGTTGCGCGCCGCGAGATGCGGATCGCGGGTGACGTCTTCCACGTTGGCGATCGGTGCGCACGGGACCGACGCATCGGTGAGCAGGCCCAGCCAATACTCGCGCGGCCTGGTCGCGAAGATGCGCGCCAGGATTGTCTCGAGCTCGGGATGATTCGCGGTTCGATCGGCGTTGGTCAGAAAACGCGAATCGTTCTTCAGTTGCGGCATCGCGATCGCGTCGCAGAAGCGCACCCATATCGCCTCGTTGCCCGCCCCCATTACAAAGTAGTCGTCGGCGGCGCGGAACTGCTGGAAAGGCGTGATCGACGGATGGCGGGTGCCGAGACGGCCGGGAATTTTACCGGACACCGAGTAGCGCGCGAGCGCATCCTCCAGCATCGCCACCTGGCAATCGAGCATCGCGATATCCACGTGATTGCCGACCCCGTCGCGATCGCGAACCCTGAGCGCCGCGACGATCGCAATCACGCCGTAAAGCGCCGCCGAGAGATCGCCTACCGATACGCCGCATCGGACCGGCTCTCCGCCCGCATTGCCCGTGATACTCATGGTGCCGCCGAGCGCCTGCGCAACGATGTCGTAGGCGGGCGCCGACGTCATCGGTCCAGTTTGTCCGAACCCCGAAATCGAGCACAGAATGATGGTTGGATTGACCGCCTTGAGTCGATCGTAGCCGATTTTGAAACGATCCATCGTGCCCGGCGAAAAATTTTCAACCACTACATCGGATTTTGCCGCGAGCTCGAGAAAGATTGCGGCGCCTTCTTCGATCCGCAGGTCCAGCGTGACGCTGCGCTTGCCGCGATTGACGCTGTAAAAATAACCCGAATCGCCCGACGGCATCGTCGGCGCGAAGCTGCGCGAGTCGTCGCCGCGTCCCGGCATCTCGATCTTGATCACCTCGGCGCCCAAGTCCGCGAGATTCATCGTGCAGAACGGACCCGCGAGCACCCGGGTCAGGTCAAGCACGCGCACGCCGCCGAGCGGCTTTTGATCGATCATTTATGGTTAACCTCGGACTCGGCGGAGAAGCCCCATCGCTCCCTTCTGAAACATTGAAGTTATGCTTTAAGTTCCGTGATTTTCGCGCGCCGCTGGCCTTGTGGCATCGTAGCCGACTGAAGGAACCGAGAAAATCACTGGCGCCGGCGAGTCCGCGCCTCGCGAGCCTCGCGCGCGCGCATCGCCTCGGCGGGTGTCATGATCAGCCGTGGCTCTTCGGCGGCTTTCTGCTGCTCGGCCGCCGCGAGCGTGCCAAGCTGCGTGCTGATCAGCGCCTGAAAGAACAAAATCTTTGTCACGTCGATTCCGTCGCGAAGCCGCGCCGCGGCTGCTGCCGCCCATCCGGCCTGGACGCGGCGTTTATCCCGCGCCATGTAGTACGCGATATCCTCGAGCCGCCGGCGAATGCGCCGCGCGTTGTCGCCGGCCAGGATTTCCGCGGTCGCACGATCGATCACCGCATTGACGCGCTCCTGCTTGTGAAGCGGATTCAACAGGATCACGCTTTCGCCGGCGCGGCTGATCTCCTCGACGTACGGCTTTATCAGCGTGTCGGGCAACCTCCATTCCAACAGCTCGGGTTCCTTCAGCAGCTCGACTGACGGCTCGGAAGCGATCTCGGCTGCGAGTTCCTGGTAAACCGGATGAACCATCTCGGTCGGCGGCGGCGCTGCGATCATTTCAGCGCGCAGCGCCAGGAAATTTCCGACTTGCCCGCGTCGCGCGTCGGGCGTGTTGCGATAAGCCTCGCACGCGATGAAGTCCGCGACGCGCCAGTCCGCGTCAACCAGCTTCATTCCCGCGCGGCGTTCGAGCTCCTCGCGTTCGGATTTCAGCTCGCGCCGCGTCAGTCCCGTATTCTGCGCGCCGACCAGGCCATCGCTGTCCGATATCAGCGCCCACATTCGCAGCACGCCGCCCTGCATCCGCGGCTTCACGATCCAAACGATACGCGTGCCTTCGATGTCGATCGGCGAGAGCATCGCGGTCAGATCTGAGCTTTGAGTCGGCGCGGGTCTCGCGGGCGCTATCGATGCGGCGGGCGGTTCGATCCCATGCTGCTTCAGGCGGAACAGCGCGCGGCGTATTTCACGGCGTAGCGGTCCGGTCGCGCCGAGTTCCATTTCGGCAAGCATC
>JBGPNU010000115.1:0-9458 GCA_041487675.1 Binatus sp. (SeqCode) | reverse complement strand
CAGCAACTACCTGCACCGATTGGAGCCCCTGGTCCGCTATTCCGGAGTCAACCAGCACGGCGTCGCAATCGATGACATCCACGGTGCGACCGGCGTCGGCGTGGGCGGACTTCAGGTCGGACTCATTCCGGATTTCGGGCTGAGCGGCTCACCCGCGCTGTTTGCGCCGCACTCGCGAGAAGTCGCGCTGGGGCTTGATTACTGGGTAGCGCCGTCGATCGTGTGGCAGAACGAGTTCGACATCGAATTGCCGCGCGCGGGCGGGGTTTTCGTTTCCGGCGCCGGCGTCTCCATGCCCGCGGGCTCCATACCGAATGATCACGCCTTCCTCACCCAGTTCACGGTCGGATTCTGAAGAGGAGCGCGCGCCATGCGAAAATTATTCTTCACACGAAAATTATTCATCACAATTGTGCTCGCGGGCGTGGCGCTTGGGTCGCTAGGCAGGCCGGTCTTCGCCCAGACCCTGAGCAAGGATGAGAAGAGACGGCTGATTCTGAAGGGGTCGAAACTCTGGCCGGTCTATTGTAATCAGTGTCACAACGCGCGCCCTCCCGGGGAAAAAGCTCCCTACGAGTGGGACCAGGAAATAATGCACATGCGAATGCTGGGTAACATCCCGGCCGACGACGCCCGAGCGTTGGTCGAGTATCTCAAAACAAGATAGTCTGCCCTGAAGTCCGGCGCAGAAGGGAAAACAAGATCTTCCGACGGTTGCCATACACACCCACTTCGGGGGGTGCTAGAGCGTGGCTCAGACGCGTGCCGATAGGGAGCTGTATGCGGTGGACGCCCCGTCTCATAAGCGCGATCGTTTGCCTGGCAATGGCGATTGGCCCGGGTGCTTCAGTGGTAGCTGCGGCCGAGACCATCACCACCGAGCAAATGTTTCAAGACACCTGCTCGCGATGTCATGGCCCGAAGGGTTTTGGTGACGGGCCTGACGGTACGACGCTTGCGACCCACCCCCGCAACTTCCACGAATGCGACATTATGGCGAAGGACGCGGACGAAAAGGTGTTCGAAGAGATCAAGGGCGGCAGTGCTTCGATCGGGCGCAGCAATGACATGCCGTCATGGGGAGAAGCGCTGAGCGACGACGAGATCCACAACTTGCTTGCATACGTCAGGCAGTTCTGCAAGACGAAGTGAGCACAGCGATTCGAAAGGGAAGCAAAGGTATGGCCGCAGACTCTGTCGGCGCCCGGCACATGAGCAAAGTGGCCTTGGCTGCAATCGCGATTGTTTTCGCCACGGTATGGGGGCCGGCTTGGGCCCGGGCGGCGGCCAAGAGCTTCACCGTGACGGTCGAAAAAAAGAGGATCGATATTGGAGACGGAATGACCTACGACGCCTGGACCTTCGACGGTATGGTTCCGGGACCACAACTGAGGGTTCGGGAGGGCGACGAGGTCAGCGTCGAATTACTCAATCATACGCAAGACGCGCACGGCCTTAACATCCATGCGGCGCAAATTTCGCCGGAGCACTTCGGCGGCAATACCAAAGGCCCGCTGCGGTACAAGTTTCGCGCGGACGCGCCGGGCGCCTTCGCCTACCATTGCAACGGAATTCCGATCCTGGATCACATCGGCCGCGGAATGTATGGAGCGGTTATCGTGGATCCCAAAAATGGATGGCCATCGGGCCCGGCGCAGGAAATCACCCTCGTTCAGAGTGAATTCTACGGCACGCCTCGCGCTAACGGACGGATTATTCCCGACCACACCAAGATGTTGGAAGCACAGCCAAACTTTGTAGTGTTCAACGGCCAACTGAATAAGAGCGGCGCCGAGCATCCGATTTCGATCAAAGTGGGGAGGTTGGTGCGAGTATTCTTGATCAACGCCGGTCCGAACCTTACCTCCACGTTTCACGTTGCCGGCGTCATGTTCAGCACCGTCTATCACGGCGGCAATCCTGCCAACCTGCTTCACGGGACCGACAACTTCGTAGTTGGCCCAAGCACCGGTGCGGTGTTCGAGTTCAAAGTGAGCGAGCCGGGCGACTATCGATTCATGGATCTCGATCGGGCGCATGAGTATAACGGCGCGATGGGAGTGTTCCGCGCCGAACCGTAGGCATCGAGGGCGATGGCGGCGCATGTGAGTTGCGTGAGGGTTGCTGTATCGAAGCGAGCCACTCATCGCTTGGATGATGGCGCGATCGGTAACACTGAAGACGGCCTTTCCTTCTTCTTTTCGACCGTGAGTAGGACTCGCCATAGCTTCAGCACGTCATCCAGATCGCGCGCATTACCTAGCGAAATCAGTGAGATCACATTCATGTTGGCCCCTCGCTCCGAATCGCGCGTCCGAACCGACGCCAGGCCACGGTGACGGCACGTCCATTGCTTTATATTAGATGGGCTTAAGTAATGGTTAGTCATAGTGAAGAAAAATGAATGCATGGCCGCTCGCGACGACGTCGCGAGCCGGAAGCAGATCAATTTTGGCGAACCGCAAAAGCTGCGAGGAGGGCGTTCAAATGGTGCACGGATTAGCCGGACGAATTTTCTCGGCGTTTCTGTTCGCATTCGGCGTCGCGGCGTTATCACTGGCGGGACCGGCGCGCGCGGCCGACAGCGACGGCGGCGACGCGGCCGCGATGAAGGAAATCAGAAGCGAGATGCGTCAGATGCGGGAGGAGCGCAAACATGACCGCCAAGTAATCAAGACCCTCGAGATCAAGGTTCAGCAGCTCGAGACGAAAGATTCAAAGGTCGAGACCACCACGCAGCAGCTCCAGAACACCGATCGGAAGCTGAAGGAGACAACACTCGAGCTTCAGCAGACCAACGCCCAAGTGAAGACTTTGCAGACGAAGGTCGATGCGCCGATGGCGCCGGACGAGTTCTCCAATGTCTTCGGCCGCTACCTGGGTTCGCACACGTTCACTGTAACCGGTGCGGCCGGCGGGCAATTCATATATGATCAACAAAGCGGCGCCCTCAACGACCTTCATCATGCATCGCAGAACTCGTTCTTTTTCGACTGGGAGCCGATGATTCTGTACCGTCCGATTGACTGGATCCTGTTCCAGGGCGTGTTCAGCGCGGGGTTTGGAAGTACCGGGACGGGAACGGACCTGTCGACCGCTGATTTTCAGATGTTTCTTAACGATTACGTGACGGTCGAGGCCGGCCTTTTCGATCAGCCCTTCGGCGACTGGTACGAGACCCAGAGCCCGATGTGGGTGAACCGGTTTGTCACGGCGCCGCTGCCGTTTGGAGTTGAGCCGGTGGTTCCGCCGGCGGAGCTTGGAATCCAGCTTCGGGGCGGCATGCAATTCGGCAAGCTCGGTCAGGATTTCGACTACACGGTCTGGGGCGGAAACGGGCCCAACTTCAGCTCGGATGTGATGGGCGCAGCGCTCGGAGGTCCAACGGCGGTCGCATCGAGCCAGACCAACGGCAAGTCAATCGGCGCGCGATTTCGCATCTATCCGCTCCCGGTTGATTCTGAACTGGGCCGGCTCGAGCTGGGAGCGTCCACGTACAATGGCAAGTGGGCACAAGGAAATTGGTTCAACTCATACGGCGTGGATTTCAACTATTTCGTAGGCAACTTGCAGGCCCGTGGTGAATGGCTGGAATCGTACCGCCAGATGCCCAATGGACTCGCCACCGACCATCGTCAGGGATGGTACCTGCAAGCCGGTTACTTCCTGACCGGTCTCAATGTCCCGTGCTTTCCCGACAAGCTCAACAACTATATCCATCGATTGGAGCCGCTGGTGCGCTATTCGGGAGTTAACCAGCGCGGCGTTTCAACCGACGACATCGCGGGCGCCACCGGTATAGGTCTCGGCGGCACGCAGGTCGGATTGGTACCCGATTTCGGGCTTAGCGGTTCGCCGGCATTGTTCGCACCGCACGCTCGCGAAGTGGCGTTGGCTCTCGACTATTGGATCGCACCGTCAATCGTTTGGCAGAACGAGTTCGACATCGAATTGCCGCGCGCGGGGGGACTATTCGTTTCACCAAGCGGCGCCGAGACCCCCGCGGGTTCAATTCCGAACGATCGCGCCTTCCTAAGCCAAATCACGATCGGATTCTGAGCGGAGTCACGGTGATGAAAAAATTATTCGTGGCAATCGTACTTGCGGCTCTCGCGATCGGATCGGTGGGCGCTCCCGTTTCGGCGCAGGAGAATCTTAGCCCGGCCGAGCACAAACGCCTGTTCCGGGAGGGTGCTAAGCTGTGGCCGGTGTACTGCAACACCTGTCATAACGCGCGGCCGGGATCCGAGAAGGCTCCCTATGAGTGGGACCAGATCATGATGCATATGCGTACGATCGCAAACTTGCCGCCCGACGACGCCAAAGCGATATTGGAATACCTCAAGAGCCGTTGAATCGGCTGAGGCTGCGCGAATTATTGAAACGGAGGACGAACGTGAATCGACTTATCTCAATCGTTGGCGCGGGCGCAATCATCGCATGCGCGTTTGCGCCTGCGCGCGCGGCCGACATGGCGGCCGCCAAGCAAAACTACGATACGTTTTGCGTCAAGTGTCACGGCCCCGGTGGCAAGGGCGACGGTCCTGGCGCGGCGACACTTGGCACCAATCCTCGCAATTTCACTGATTGTGCCGCGATGGGCAAGATTTCCGACGAGACAATGTTCAACGTGATCAAGAACGGCGGCGGCGCCGCGGGTCTCAGCAAAGACATGCAGGGATGGAGCTCGGGTTTCGAGGACGGCGAGATGCACGACCTCGTCGCCTACGTCAGAACGTTTTGCAAGAAGTAAGTTGCAAGAAGTAAGCGCGATCGCGATGAGCGATGGAAATTCGATCAACGCGATCCCGCGCGACTTGTGGTGGTTCCGCAAGAATGTGCCGTGCCTTGATGCGTGCCCGGTCAAGACCGACGCGGGCCGCTACGTTCAATTGATCGCCGAAGGACGCCTGGCCGAAGCATATCGCGTCGCCCGATCGCCCAATCCGATCGCTTCAATTTGCGGCCGCGCTTGCGGCGCTCCATGCGAGGACGCGTGCCGCCGCGGCAAGATCGATGCGCCGGTGACGATTCGCGCACTCAAGCGTTTTCTCACCGAGCAATTCGGCCCCGAAGCACTCTCGGCCAGGGGAATCCGCGACATGATCGCCGGACCATCGGGCGGCGGCAGCGTCACTCCGGGTCATCTGGATATTCTCGTCGATATTCCCGGCGCGCGGCCCGACGCCGGGACAGTCAAGCGCAAAGTCGCAGTCGTCGGCTCGGGGCCGGCCGGGCTCGCGTGCGCACACGATCTGGCCGTGATGGGCTACAGCGTGACAGTTTTCGAGGCGATGCCGCATCCGGGCGGAATGCTTCGCTACGGAATTCCCGCCTACCGGCTTCCACGCGACGTGATCGACTGCCAGGTCGGCGAGATCGAGGCGCTCGGTGTGGAGTTTCGCTACTCTACGCCGCTTCGGCCCGGCTTCGGAGTTCGAGAACTGAAGGAGCAGGGCTACGAAGCAATTTTTCTCGCCGTTGGCGCGTCGCGCGGCCGCGCAGTTCCGATCGAGGGCAGCGATGCCGACGGGGTGATCAAGGCGATCGACTACTTGCTCAATATCAATCGCGGCTACCGGGTTCCGCTCGGCGGCAAGGTGGTCGTGATCGGCGGCGGCCTGGTCGCGATCGATGCGGCCCGAACCGCGGTTCGCACCCTCCTGCCCGGACTCGTCATGTCCGAGGAGGATGAGCACAGCGTCGCGGCCGGCACGATGCGCGTGGCGCTCGATGCGGCGCGCGAGGCGGCGCGGCGCGGTGCGCTCGAAGTTACGGTCGCGAGTCTTGAGTCCGAGCCCGAGATGCCGGCGATGAAGTCGGCGCAGGGCCGCGAGGAACTCGATATCGCGCGCGAGGAGGGCGTCACTTTTATCCCCGGCTGGGGCCCGAAGCGAATCGTCATCCGCGACGGCCACGCGGCCGGAATCGAACTGGTGAAATGCGTCAGGGTATTCGATGAAGCGGGCCGCTTCCGGCCGCAATTCGACGAGAACATTCGCCGTATTGTTGACGCCGACGCGGTGATCCTCGCCATCGGGCAGGCGCCGGACCTGTCGTTCGTCACGCCCGAAGATGGAGTCACTATCACGCCCGCGGGAACGCTCAAGATCGATCCAGTCACGCTCGAGACCGGCATCGCGGGAGTATTCGCGGGCGGCGACGCGGCCTTTCCACCGTCGCTGCTGATCACGTGTGCGCAGCACGGCAAGGTCGCCGCGCGCGGCATCGACGCGTATCTCCGCGGGAAGCCGCTCGGCCAGCCGCGGATGCACGTCACGATCGAGGAACTGCCGACCGACACGTACCGGATGGCCGAACGCTACGAGCAGAAGCGTCGCGATATTCCGCTGGTTCCACTCTCGCGCCGCACCGGAATCACGGAAGTCGAGACCACGTTCGCTCCGAGCAATGCGCGCGAGCAGGCGGAGCGATGCCTCTACTGCCATATCCATCCGATCTACGACGGGTCGAAATGCATTCTGTGCAATCGATGCGTGGACATTTGCCCGGAGCATTGCCTTCATTTCGCGCCCGCCGGGGAAATCGCCGATCAAGAGCGGGTTGCGGGCGTGATGACGGAAGCGCAGACGCTGAGCGCATTTCTCTACGACGAGGCAAAGTGCATCCGTTGCGGCCTGTGCGCGATCAGATGCCCGACCTCGGCGATCACGATGGAGCGCTTTCAGTTCGAGGAAACCGCCGGCTGATGGACCGCGACCGGCGAAAGATTCTGCGCTTCATCGGCAAAGGATCGGTGTTGGCAGCCTTCCTTGCGCAGATCGGCGCTGCGGGCAGGGCATTTTTCCCCAACGTGCTCTACGAGCCGCCGAGCCGCTTCAAGATCAAGCGCCCCGACGATTACCCCGACGGCTACACGCTGGACGCAGCGCACCGGCTCTATGTTATTCGTCAAAAAGATGCGTTCCACGTGATCTCCGCCGTGTGCACTCATCTCGGATGCAACGTCCGGTGGAGCGACACCGAGTTCGACTGTCCGTGCCACGGCAGCCGCTTTCGTCCCGACGGCACGGTGATCTCGGGGCCCGCGCCGCGTCCGCTCGAATGGTTTGCGACGACCGTCTCACCCGACGGATTCCTGGAAGTCGATAGCGCGAGCGAAGTTGCGCGCGGTTTCAGGCTGCTCGCCGGAAAAGGCAAGGCCTGATTGGTGGGTGACAAGTTCAAGGCGCTCTGGCGCAAGACTTTCTGGGCGTGGTCGCCTGAAAGCGAGCGCGAATCGTCGGAAGCAATCGTCCGCAATTTCTGGCTCCACTGGTTTCCGGCCAAGGTCGCGCGCGCCAGCATGGACTGGAACTACTCGTTCTGGCTCGGCACCGCGTCGGCCGCGCTGCTGCTGATCCTCACCGTGACGGGCCTAATGCTGATGTTCTTCTACGTGCCGTCCACCGAGCGCGCATACGGGAGCATCAAGGACCTGGAGTACGCCGTCAGTTTCGGCCGCCTGCTCAGAAATCAGCATCGATGGGCGGCGGAAGGGATGGTCGCCGTGGTGTACATCCACATGGCGCGAGTGTTCTTTACGGGCGCGTACCGCGGCACCCGGGCGATCAACTGGGTGGTCGGAGTAGTTCTTTTTCTCTCCACCTTGTTCCTGTCCTTTACCGGTTACCTGCTGCCGTGGGATCAGCTCGCCTTCTGGGCGATCACGGTTGGGACCAGTATCGCGAAGCAGGCGCCGGTGGTCGGACCGATGATTCAATTCCTTCTTCTTGGCGGCCATGAAATTGGACAGCAGACCTTGCTGCGCTTTTACGTGCTGCACGTTTTCTTCCTGCCGGTCTTCGTGTTGGTGCTGTTCGGCTATCACATGTGGCGCGTGCGCAAGGACGGCGGTCTCGCGGCGATCGAGCGCGTTCGCGAGCAGCGCACCATGGCGCCCAAGACGACGCCGGCCTCGAAGAGTTACTCGCTGTTCGGAATTACGCCGGGCACCTCCGTGCAGGTGATGAGTTCGACCGGACTCGAAGAGTCCGATCAGGTTTTCTCCTCGCCGAATATGTCGCGGCGAATCGCGCTGGTCTTCCTGGTCGTATTCAACCTCACGCTGCTGGCCGCGTTGCTGTTCAACGCACCGCTGGAGGGTCTCGCCAATCCATCGGTGACGCCGAATCCGGCAAAGGCGCCGTGGTATTTCGTCTGGCTGCAGGAGTTGGTCGCTTCAACGACTGTTCGCATGGGTGGGTTTACGGTCAGCGGCGCGTTGCTGGGCGGAATACTGCTGCCTGGATTCCTTCTCGGCGTGCTTACGCTATGGCCGTGGATCGATCGTTCTCCACTTCGGACCCAAGGGCGATGGCTCGCGCCCGAGCGCAAGCGCCAGAACGCAACCTTCGCCGTCGCGACGCTCCTGATCATCCTGCTGATCATAGTCGGGGTTTACTTGCGCGGTCCCTACTGGCGGATCTACTGGCCCGGCCAGACGCGCCCCGAGATACCGCGGCTTTACTGATATGGCCGACAAGAACGAATCGATCGAGGCGAAGGACTTCGGCTGGATGGTCGCGATGTCGATCCTGTTTTTCGTGCTCGTCGTGGTTTGCTTCTGGCGTGAATACAGCACCGATTGGGGACCCTATCAGCGTACGTTTCCTAAACTGCTCGGCCACTACGGTAAAGTCGAAGAAGCGCGCAACTTCCGCGCCGGCATCCGACAGATCTGGGTGCCCAAGATTGACGTCACCGATCGCTGCGTCACCTGCCATCTCGGCTACGAATGGTCTTCGGTTCTTCCCGCCACGATCGCTGAGCCGCTCAAACCGCATCCGATGAACGATTGGCTCGTGAAGCATGAATTCGCGAAATTCGGATGCACGCCATGCCACGGCGGTGACGGAGCGGCGACGACTCTCACGGGGGCTCATCAAGGCGGACGGGGATGGGAAGATCCGATGCTCTCGCGCGCACTCGCGGCGCGAAACGGGCTCACGATGAACGAGATGATTCAGATGCGATGCAATTTTTGCCATCGCCACGACGTCGCGACGCCGGCGATGGAGGAGATCAATCTCGCCAAACAGCTCTTCAAGAAGAAAAAGTGCCTGGTCTGTCATGTCGTCGAAGGGCGCGGCGGCGCCACCGGCGCCGAGCTGACTTACGAGGGGGACCGGAACCCCGAGCTGCTGAACTTCGCGCACGTGCATGGCGAGCGCACGATGTTCAATTGGAACGTGCAGCATCTAACGCAGGCGAGCGCAGTTTCGCCGAACACGCAGATGCCCGACTTTAACTTCAAGCCTGAGGAATCGAGAGCGCTGACTTTGCTGCTGTTGAGCTGGCGGCGGCTTCCGTATCCGCCGGAATACATCCCGGATCCCGAAGCGGCCGCAGCGGCGATGCAACCGTCGCCCACATCAACCGCGACTCCGACTCCGGCCGCGACGCCTATCCCGCGTTGAGCATGCGAACTGGGCCGTATTTTCGCGCAGAAAACCGCT
>JBGPNU010000114.1:0-9503 GCA_041487675.1 Binatus sp. (SeqCode) | reverse complement strand
TTAGCTTGACCAGGCAGGGCGGGCCGTCTTCTCCGTAACAGAGATTGCTCACTTCGCCGAGCTTGGGGTTGCGATCGTCATGAGTGTAATCGGGGCAAATCCAGTGGCTGCCATTGCCGCGGTAAAGCGCGACCGCAAAATACCGGCCCGCCGCCAGACTTCCCGTCACGGGGTCCCCACGCGAACCGATTTCGCGCGAGTTGACGATGTCGAACCCGTCGTGCGCGGCGTCGGGAGAGTACAGCATGAAAAATATTCGCCATTGACGGCCGGGCCGCGCAGTCGCCTCGTACTCCATCGCGCGATCGTACGAAAACACCGGCTTGTCGCGGCACAGCCACGGCCGCGCCTCTTCCGCCAATGCCGCGCTCGGTGAAAGCATCGACAAGCTTGCTGAAAGCATCGCGATAACTGCTCCGATCGAAAGGTGTCGGCTGATTTTCATGCTGTTCATTTCCGGTCACGAGTTCCAATTTCGATGATGCGTCCGACAATCTCGCCCAGGTTCGAGTCCTTCGGGGTGAAGACCGCTTTGACGCCGAGGTCGAGTAGCGCTTTGCGGTCCGGTTCCGGGATTATTCCGCCCATCACCAGTCGCACGTCTTCCGCGCCACGACTTTTAAGCAGGCCGAGGGTCGCGCGCGCGATCATCATGTGCGCGCCGGCCAGGCTCGAAATCGCTAGCACGCCGACGTCTTCCTCGAGCGCGGTTTCGACCATCTGCTCCGGTGTTTGCTTGAATCCCGCGAGCACCACTTCCATCCCGGCCTGCATGCACGCGTGCGCCAGCAGTTTCACCGCATTGATATGCCCGTCGAGGCCGGCCTTGCCGAGCGCGATGCGAATCTTCTGTGGCGCGGTGGGTACTTTGAGCGCGCCGACGCTTAAGCTGGTTTCGAAAATCGGCGGTGTGTACCGTCCGCGGCTGACGCGCTCGAGCGACTGCGTCCATTCTCCGACCGTGCCACCGGCGCGGGCCAGCTCGATCGTAGCGTTCATGAGCCCGCCGTCGCCATTTTCGATCGCGGCCCGTTCCAATGCTTCGCGAGCGTTCGAAACGGCCGCTTGATCGCGCGCCGCGCGCCACTTCCGGATCGCGGCGATTCGCTCACTTTCCCTGACCTCCTGCGCCGCGCGATTGGCATCTTGCGCCGGCGCGGGCGTGAGTCCGATCTCGCCGGTGAATGCGTTGACGCCGATCTGCACAATTTCTCCGGATTCGAGCCTGCGATAACGCTCGGCGAGTTGACGCGTCAGTTCGGTGCTGACGATCGAAATGGCGCGCGAGTAGCCGGCGAGGCGCAATCGAATCGCAATTTCGCGCGCGCGTGACGCAGTTTCGTCGGTGAGCTTCTCGATGACCTTGCTGCCTTCGAAAATATCGCCGTAGCGCGCGATTTCCGTCTCGTGCATCAGCACCTGCTGTGTGCGCAGGCTGAGCGTCTGTTCGGATTGGTCGGGCAGCGCGAGTGCTTCGCGAAAGCCCGGTAGCTGAAGGGCGTTTACGCGCGCGTCGGCCGAGAGAACGACCGGCAAGGCTTCGTACGCAATCCGGATGATATTCACTTCGGGTTGCGGTTCGGTGAGCGTGAGTGAACGGACCTGGCATCCGGCGCGAAACGCGACATTTTCGATTCCGTATTCCGTCGCGCAAAGCTCGCGCCAGAGTTTGAAGTACGCGCGAATCTTGCAGATTTCGGGAACCAGTTCGATTCCGCTGTTGATGAAAAACGAGATGCGCCGAACCGTTTGCTCGAACGCCGCGGGATCGAGCCGGGGCCGGAGTGCGTCGAGAATGAGCAGCGCATTGCCGAACGCGAAGCCGATCTCTTCGACCGGACCGGCGCCGCTCTCCATGTAGTGATAACCGCAGCAGTTGATCGGATTCCAGTTCGGAACGCGCTCGACCGCAAATTTGATCAGATTGGTGGAGAGGCGCAACGACAGTTCCGGATCGAAAATCGACGTTCCGCGCGCGACGAATTCCTTGAGCAGGTCGTTCTGGGTCGTGCCGCGCAGCTCGGTCCATGGCACCCGGTGCTTTTCCGCGACGACCAGGTAAAGCGCCAGGATGAACGGCGCAGTCGAGTTGATCGTCATCGAGGTGTTGATCGATTGGAGCGGGATGCCCGCGAACAGCGTCTCCATGTCATCCCAATGACAAATCGAGACTCCCGCCTCGCCGACTTCGCCTCGTGCGACTGGCGCGTCAGGGTCGTATCCGTTCTGGGTAGGCAGATCGAAAGCGATCGAAAGCCCGCGCTGACCTTGCTTCAGATTCGAAAGAAATCGCTGGTTTGCCTGGCGCGCATCGCCGAAGCCCGCGTAGGTGCGGATGATCCATGGTTCACGAGCTTTCGGCTCGCGAACTTTCTTACCGCTCTTCATATAATTGATCAGTCCTGATCGCCAAGCGTAATTGCCCGCGCCCCCGGATTCCAGCAGGCGCTTGGGTGACCTCCGCTTCATTGAGTATGTATTTCCGGAACCTCGATTTCGCCATTTCGGGCAAGGTCTGCGGCAAGGGATTCAATCAGCTCGGTACCCGCACGATTGCGATGTTCAGCGAGCTCGATCACCGGGCCTCCGGTCGCGGTGCGGATTGCAGCAATAGCCTTGCGGGCTTCCGAGACGCGGCGCAGTTCCGACTCTGCAAGTTCTGCGAGATGCTCAAGATTTCTCTTTCGGTTGCGAGGTCCGCGGCGATTCATCATCGCCGCGATATCATCGGCGTCGAAGTCGGGCGCTACCATCCGATTGAAAAGCACCGCCACGGGTGCAAGGTGGATTCGGGTAAGCTCCGCGTGAGTCTCGATTGTCTCTGAAACCGACAGCGCGTCGGCAGTCGTGACCTGCACGATTGCGCAATGCCGCCGATCGCGAAGCATCCTCGATATATTGTTCGCTTCCTTGCCCACCACGCTGTCGGCAAACGTCGTGCGCGCCGCGGTAGGCATCTTGAGCAGGCTCATCGCCTGGCCGCTGGCGGGCGCATCGACGATGATCACAGTGCGATGCGGCGGCTTGGCGGCTTTGCGCTCGGCTTCGTAGTAAATCTTGCCCAGCATCATCAATTCGCGCAGTCCGGGCGCGGCTTGAACGAAGAACTGATAGAGACGGCTCGCGAACACGGCCTTCAGCAGCATCCGGCTCGGCACCACGAGTCGAAGATATTCCTCGAGTGCGGAACGCCCGTCGAGCGTCATAAGTGAAAGATTCGGCGCGACGTTCTTTGGATCGAACGAGGGCTCGACTCCAAACACCGCCGCCAGTGGCGCGCGCGCATCGCACTCCATGACCAGCGCCCGCGCGCCCGACAGTGTCGCCAGCTTTGCGATCGCAGCGCTGACGGTGGTTTTGCCGACTCCGCCCTTGCCGAGCACGATCAGCACGCGTCGGGCGAGAATTTCTTTTAGCATTTCGACCGGGCGATCGGGGGCGTGAACGGGCGGCGCACCGATTCGCAGCCCGCCCACAGTTACCAGCGAATGAGGTTCGCTCCCCAGGTCAGGCCGCCGCCGCATGCATTGAGCATCACGATATTGCCCTCACTGATGCGGCCGCGCTCAATCGCTTCATCGAGCGCGATCGGCACGGAAGCGGCGGAGGTATTGCCGTAGCGGTCGATATTGGTGAAGACCTTGTCTTGCGGCAGCCCAAGCCGTTCGGCGACCGCGGAAATAATCCGCATGTTGGCCTGATGTGGCACAAACAGATCGATCTCTTCGAGTCTCACGCTGGCGCGCTGCGCCACCAGGCGGCTGACCTCTTCCATACTCTTGACGGCGATTTTGAAAAGCTCGGGTCCCTTCATCTGAATCGCGTCGTCGGCGGATCGCCGGACTTCGGAATCAACCGTGCCGCGGATCCCGGTTGCGCGAACCGAGAGCAGATTCCAATGCTCACCCGCGGATCGCAGCAGGCTCGAAAGCACGCCACGATTTCCCGCCTCCGTCACCATCACGGCCGCGCCCGCGCCATCGCCGAACAGCACCGAGGTTCGCCGATCGCTCCAATCGACCATGGTGGAGAGAGCGTCCGCGCCGACGATCAGCACGCGCTTGAAGTCGCCGGCGCGCATATATGCGTCCGCGACCGAAACCGCATACACGAACCCGGAGCAGGCCGCGGCGACATCGAAGGCCGGAATCGAAGAGATACCCAGGCCGAGCTGAACCTGGCATGCGAAAGACGGGAACGCATACTCCGAGGAGACCGTGCCGACTATGATCGCATCGAGATCTCCCGGCTTGATTCCGGCGCGTGCGAGCGCAGTGCGGCTTGCGTCAACCGCGATTTCCGCCAGCCGCTCGCCCTGACGGAGTGCATAGCGCTGGCCGATTCCGGTGCGCGACCTGATCCATTCGTCGGAGGTGTCCATGTAGCGCTCGAGATCCTTGTTGGTGAGCGCGGTGCGCGGGATAGCCCGTCCGGTAGAAACAATTCTGGAGCCCATGATGAACCGGCTAGCTGTGGTTGGCGGGCCTGAAGGCCAGCGTGGTGTTGGTGCCGCCGAACCCGAACGAATTATTGAGCGCGATCCGAATCTTCGCGGCGCGCGGCCGGTTGGGTACGTAATCGAGATCGCATTCGGGGTCCGGAAATTCCTGGTTGATGGTCGGCGGCAGCATGCCACGCTCGATCGCCAGCACGGTGAAGACCGACTCGATCGCGCCGGCCGCGCCGAGCGTATGCCCGGTCATCGATTTGGTTGAACTAATCGGAACCTTTGCGGCGCGCTCGCCGAAAACGCGCTTAACCGCCTGGGTCTCGGCGACATCGCCTTGCTCGGTCGAAGTGCCATGCGCGTTGATATAATCGACTTCGTTGGGATCGAGGTCGCTGTCTTCCAGGCACATCCGCATACACTTGGCCGCGCCTCGCCCTTCGGGCGCCGGTGACGTGATGTGATAGGCGTCGCTGTTGGCGGCATAGCCGCAAACCTCGGCGATGATCTTTGCGCCGCGCGCAATCGCGGCCTCGCGCTCCTCCAGGATGAGGGCCGCCGATCCTTCGGCCATGACGAATCCGTCGCGATGCTTGTCGAACGGGCGGCTCGCCTTCTCCGGGGGATCGTTGCTGGTCGAGAGCGCGCGCATCGCGACGAATCCGCCCACTCCGAGCGAGGTGATCGCGGCCTCGGAGCCGCCGGTTATCGCCGCGTCCAGGTAGCCGAGCCTGATCATTCGATACGCCTCGCCAATAGCATGACTGCTCGAGGCGCACGCGCTGGTGGTCGTGAAGTTAACCCCGCGCGCTCCGTAACGGATCGAGATCTGACCGGGAGCGAGGTTGCCGATCAGCTTGGGGATGAAAAACGGGGTGACGTGCCTGAGCCCGGTCGCCATGAAGACCTTGTGGTACTCCTCGATCGTGCACAGCCCGCCGATTCCGACCCCGATCAGCACGCCGACCTGGTCGGCGTTCTCTTCAGTAATCTTGAAGCCCGACTGATTCATGGCCTGTTCGGCGGACGCGACCGCATACTGGATGAAAGGGTCCATCTTTTTGACGTCGCGCTTTTCGATCCAGTCTTCCGGATTAAAGTCGTTGACTTCACCGGCGATACGCGCCGGGAACTCCGAGGCGTCGAAGCGGGTGATCGGTCCGATCCCGGAGCGGCCCGCCATCAGCGCCTCCCAGTTCTTGTCAACTCCGATACCGAGCGGGGTCACCAATCCTACTCCAGTGATCACCACGCGGCGCTCAAGCATTGGTCTCATCAGGCCCCTCATCCTCCATGCGCGTTTGACTTAATCATCTACCAAAAAGGAATGGCGGTCGAGAATCCGTAATTGTGACATAAAGGTCCCGTTCGCGATGAGTTAGCCTTGCATCTAAACTTGCACGGATGAAACAATCCGGGAGTGCCGCCAATCAATTCCGCTGACGATCCATTCGCAAAACTTGCGCAAAATCTCGGCGAACTGGAGATTGTGATCGGTGAACGCGCGCGTCCCGTTATCGGCGAAGTGCGCGCCGGTCTTCGCGACGCGATCGCATGCCGCGAGCGTGGCGACATGCCGGCCGCAATCGCCGCAATTCGCATCGCGATGCAGCGCCTGGCCGCGCTCGGCAGCGTTCTCGATCCTGAAGAGGGTGCGATGATGCGCCTTATCGCCGAGCGGTTTACCGCGGCGCTCGGCGCCGGCGACAAGGGCGACGCGAAAATAGTCGTGGACGTGATGCGCCGCAAAGCAGGCGACACCAAAGACGACGACAAGAAAGATTGGTGACTCGGCTCGCCGGAGCGGCCGAAATAACCGCCTTAAGTTCCCGGCCAGGCCGGCGTAGCAAATGGCATTGCACGGCATCTACCGTTAAATCCAAACCGGCGGAGATTAATGACCGCCCAAAACCTTGAGGCGTTGGTGACATCTTGGCGACTGCATCGCAAATCAAAGTGAACCGGTCCGACCGGGACCAAACCTGCATCAACGCGATTCGCGTGCTGAGTATCGACGCGGTTCAAAAGGCCAACTCCGGCCATCCCGGGTTGCCGATGGCGATGGCGCCGGTCGGGTACCTGCTCTTCACGCGTTTCATGCGCCACAATCCGAAGAATCCAAAATGGTTCGGGCGCGATCGTTTTGTGCTGTCGGCTGGTCACGGCTCGATGTTGCTCTATAGCCTGCTCTATCTCACCGGCTACGATCTGACCCTCGACGACATCAAACAATTCCGCCAGTTGGGGAGCAGAACCCCGGGGCATCCCGAGTACGGCGTAACCCCCGGCGTCGAGACCACCACTGGCCCGCTCGGCCAGGGCTTCGGCAATGGCGTCGGGATGGCGATGGCGGCGAAGCATCTGGAGGCGCGCTTCGAGCGCGACAAGTCGGGCCTGTTCGATCATCGCATCTTCGGCATTTGCAGCGACGGCGACCTGATGGAGGGCGTGTCGAGTGAAGCGGCGTCGATAGCCGGGCATCTCGGGTTGGGCAACATCGTCTATATCTACGATGACAACCACGTGACCATCGACGGCCACACCGAACTTACCTTTGACGAAGATGTGTGCAAACGATTCGACGCTTATGGATGGCATACGCAGGTCGTTGAGGATGCGAACGATCTCGCCGCACTCTCGAAGGCTCTTGAAAATGGAATCGCGGAGAGCAATCGGCCGTCGCTGATTCGGGTCCGCTCGATCATCGGCTACGGCAGCCCGCATCGGCAGGGCACCTCGGCCGCGCACAGCAATGCGCTCGGCGTCGAAGAGGTCAAGCTGACCAAGGAATTCTACGGATGGCCGACCGAGCCGCCGTTCTTCGTTCCCGGCGATTCTCTCGCGCACTTTCGGGAGTGTATCGAGCGTGGCGAAGAGCACGAGACGGCGTGGAACGCGAAGTTTGAGACCTACGCCAAAAAACATTCCGCCGAGGCCGGCGAATTTCAGACCGCACTGGCAAAGGAACTGCCCAAAGGATGGGACGCCGAGCTTCCCGTCTTCACGCCTAAGGATTCGCTCGCAACCCGGGTGTCGGCTTCGCAGGCCGAGGCTGCGATTGCGAAAAAAGTCTGGAACCTGTTCGGCGGCTCGGCCGACCTGAACGAGTCGACCTTTACCGACATCAAAGACGGCGGCGATTTCGAGCGCGCCAAGTTCGACGGCCGCAATCCGCATTTTGGAATTCGCGAGCACGGCATGTGCGCGATCCTGAGCGGGATTGCGCTGCACGGCGGCTTCATTCCGTACGGTTCGAGCTTCCTGTGCTTTACCGACTACGGAAGGCCGTCGATTCGGCTTGCTGCGCTGATGGAACTGCAGGTGGTGTTCGTGTTCACCCATGATTCAATCGGAGTCGGCGAGGACGGCCCGACCCATCAGCCAATCGAGCATTTGTCATCGCTGCGCGCGATTCCGCATCTCACCGTGATTCGCCCCGGCGATGCGAACGAGGCCGTCGAGGCCTGGCGCACGGTCATGACTCATACCCATGGTCCGGTGTTGCTCGCGCTCTCGCGGCAGAAGGTTCCCACCCTCGATCGCGCTAAACTGGCGCCTGCCAGCGGTGTACGGCGCGGCGCGTACGTGCTGACCGAGACCGCGGGTAAATCCCCGGAAATTATTCTGATTGGGTCGGGATCCGAACTCTCGCTGGTCGTCGATGCGAAGGCGAAGCTGGAAGAAAGGGGCAGGGCAGTGCGCGTCGTGAGCATGCCGAGCGCCAATATTTTCGAGGCGCAGGATCAAGCTTATCGCGACTCAGTGCTGCCGCCGAATGTCCGCCGCCGGCTCGCGGTCGAGGCCGGCGCGCCGATGTCATGGTATCGATGGGTTGGACTCGACGGCGACATTATCGGAATCACGACCTACGGCGCGTCGGGCAAGTTCGAAGACGTGATGAAACATTTCGGCTTCACGGTCGAGCATGTTGTCGAGCGCGCACTGAAATTGCTCGCGCGTTAGCGGGTCCCAAAAAAAGGTAGACAAGAAAAGGGCGGATCGTGTCGCGCCGTGAAAATGACATCACCCCGGCGGTTTGGCGTTAGCTATGCCTTAAGATTTTCAATCAGGAGTGAATACAATGGCGAGCGCTGAAAATCCTTTAAAGCAGCTCGAGCACTTCGGACAGAGCGTATGGCTCGATTACATCCGCCGTCATCTGCTCACCTCTGCGGAATATCGCCGCATGCTCGATCAGGACGGCCTCAAGGGCATGACCTCGAACCCGACCATCTTCGAGAAGGCGATCGCAGGATCCACCGACTACGACGATCAGCTGCGCGAACTCGCGCCGAGCGGCAGGAGTGTCGATGAGATCTACGAAGCGCTCTCGATGGCCGATATCAGGATGGCGGCCGACGCGCTGCGTCCGCTCTATGACAAAAGCGGCGGTACCTACGGCTACATCAGTTACGAAGTTTCGCCGACGCTCGCCAACGACACCGACGGCACGATCGCATCCGCGCGCCGCTACTGGGAGCTGCTCGCGCGCCCCAACGTGATGATCAAGGTCCCGGGCACGCCCGCGGGTCTTCCGGCGATCGAGCAACTGATTTCCGAAGGCCTGAATATCAACGTGACGCTGATGTTCTCGATGAAGCACTACGACAATGTCGCTGAGGCCTACATCCGCGGCCTCGAACGCCGGCTGAGAGCTGGGCAACCGCTTTCAAAGATCTGGTCGGTAGCGAGCGTGTTCGTGAGCCGCGTCGAAACGCTGGTCGATCGCAAGCTCGAGGACAAGCTGAAAGCGGCGCCGAACGAGGCCATCGCAGCGCTGATGGGCAAATCGGCGGTCGCCAACGCGCGGCTCATGTATCAGCGCTATAAAGAAATTTTCAATGGCGACCGCTTCAAGGCGGTGCGCGGGAAGGGCGGGCGGACCCAATGGCCGCTGTGGGCTTCGACCGGCGCCAAGAATCACGCCTACAGCGACATCAAATACATCGAGAACCTGGTGGGACCCGATACGGTCAACACGATGCCGCCGGCGACCATGGATGCATTCCGCGATCACGGCAAGCCGCGCGCATCACTCGAGGAAGACCTCGGCGAG
>JBGPNU010000113.1:0-9524 GCA_041487675.1 Binatus sp. (SeqCode) | reverse complement strand
GAATATTCGACCGTGCATCGCGGCAGCGAGCGCGGCGACGTCACCATCATGGGCGACGACAACTTCATGATGCAGAACTCCCACGTCGCGCACGACTGCCGAATCGGCAACTCGACGATCATCGCCGGCGGCGCGCTGCTCGCAGGATGGGTCGAAGTCGGCGACGGCGTCCTGATCTCCGGCAACTGCGTCGTTCATCAGTACGTTCGCATCGGCCGGCTCGCGATGATGCGCGGGCTCTCCCGCACCAGCCGCGACGTGCCCCCGTTCTGCATCATGGACGGCACCCATACGATCCGCGGGATCAATGTAGTCGGAGCAAAGCGCGCGAACATCCCGTCGAAGTCAATTCACGCGCTCCGCCACGCGTTCACGGCGCTGTTCGGCGCGCGGCAGAATCTGGGCCTCGCGATCGAGCGCTTCATGAAGTCCGCCGATGCTCACGACTGCGCCGAAGTTATTGAGATGGTCGATTTCATCCGCGCATCGAAGCGCGGCGTAGCCTTCGGCCCCCTCGCCGCTCGCGATTCCGATGATGACTCCGAATCGTGACCGAAGTCAGCGCGCGCCAGTGCGAACTCGGCAGCCCACTCTATTTGCTAATCGTGATCGGCGTAAGCCCAGTCACCAGCTTAGACGTGTCCACCAGGGACATTTGGTATAGCTTGTAGAGCGTCAAAAACTGTGTTCGATCCCGCTCCGCCAGAACATGGTCCGTTTGCGGATCATGAGCAGGCACCCAAATCCAATCCGTTCGCTCCCTATCTTTGTACGACGCCGAGCCGTCCGCCCATGATGGGACTTCTGGGCCAATTCCGAAGATACTTTGCGGACAATATTTCTCGATGTCTTCTGGATCTTTGGAAGTGCAAGCTTGATCTGCTAGGCGTTGCATGATCTGCAAAAAATTTCCAATTTTAAAATACCCGCATATTACGGTGTTGTTGGTGTAGTCAACGTAATCAGTCTGCGGGTGGCATATACGCTCAGCCGTGGCATCATCGGCTGCTCCTTTGCGCAATTCCACATAAAAGTAATCCTGCCACACTGGCCAGACGTCACTCACAATCTCATCACTATATGAGAGCTGCACTTCTTTCTTTGCTTCGTCCTCTTTGGGTTTCGCCAGGGCGTAGTTTCCTTTCTTGTCATATCCCAGAACATAACCGTCTGGCACCAATGCATATTTGTACTGAGCCGGTTTGTTAGGGTCCGCGTTGAACTTCCACTGGTAGTCCTTCGGCAACTTATACGCCAAACCATGCCAATCAGGTTTGTCCGGCCGAGACCACCACACTGGCGAGAGCTGGTCGGGAGGCGGCGGTTGCTTCGAACGCGGCGGTACAATTTTGGGGTTGTAGTCAAGCCAGGCAGGAATTCTGATTGGGACTGTTAGCTTGTCACCGTTTTCGTTCCATTTGTAGCCGGCCTGAAGGGCTGAGACCAAATCCGCAGCCTTCGGAGCTTCTGATGCTTTTGTCGGCACTGGATGGCTGCCGTCGATCTGTACATAATCCAGACCCTGCGACTTCAAAATTTCCGTCACGCAGTCCGAAAACTTAACGTCGCCGTTGCGCCCATTTCTGTGCAGGCCGGGGCTACAAGGCTTGCCATTTGTGGTCTCCCCATGTGTTAGATAGAGACTCTGCGCGAATAACAGCACGAGATTTTTGTAGTCATCAGCCCGCGCATACCACCTCTGGTCCTCGAAGAAATATAAAAATTTGTCGGTCACGGGCGCTTCGAACCGCTGCGCAAAATCGGTGCCTTGGATCGGAACAAATTGGGAGGTTGGATTCTCCGTAGCCCCCGCTGTAAACGGTCCAGCCGTGAACGCATCAGTCCCTTTCGCGGTAGAACCAGCGTCCTTCTGGGCAAGAAATAGGCTGTTCCATACCTGGGCCCATTGAAACGACGCGCCGGCAGAGAAGGTACGGCCTTGAGCGATCGACGAGAGCATCATGAAATGGGGCGGTTGCTTGCGGTACAAGCGGCCTACGTTGAATAGCAGCATCTCCTGTTCGCTGGAAACGACAGCTTTATTGTACTCCTGAATATCATAGTGCATGGCGGGTGCCCCGAAGCATCCCGTAAGCGCGATCAAAACCGCGAGTACAGATGCTTTCAGCCCGCGCCAGCTAGTCAGTTGTCTAACGATTTTACTTGCCTGATCAGACATCGCTGGTTCCCCCGACGATTTACGCTAGCACCGCAACAAAGCCTATATGCTTACCAATGTCAACGGTTGGTCACTCTCATTATTTCGTCGGTGGCCCGACCTCTCTGAGTCGCTGCGGCGAAGAATCTCGACGGACGCTCCGGCGACCGTCGTCGGCAACATAAAAGTTCTTCCGCCGCGAAATCGATGAGCACTTCCCGCGCTGGGGGTCAGGACGCCCCTTTCAACCTGAATGCACTCTCCTCAAATCTGGAATATAGTGATGCGATGCGAATCAGGCCTCGATTCTACATTGGCGGAGCCCTTATCGTGCTCGCGATCGCCTACCTTATCGTAAGCTCGATTCGCAGCACGTCTGAGTACTACCTCACCGTCGATGAAGTCAGCGCGCGCCAGTCCCAACTCGGCGGGGAGCCGATTCGTGTCGCCGGCCGCGTCAAGCCTGGCACCATCAGCTGGGAGCCGAATACGCTCACGCTGAAATTTGCGATCGTGCCGATCCCCGACCCTGCAGGCCCCGTGCAGCCCGTCAGCATCAAGGCGCCCGCGCCCGAGCCCGTTTCGTTCCGCGTCATCTGCGCCGGACAACCGAAACCCGATATGCTCGCGCCCGGCCGCGATGTAATCGTCGAGGGCAAACTCGGCGCCGGCGGCGTTATCATCGCGACCCAGGTGATGACCAGTTGCCCTTCCAAGTACCAGCCCAAGCAATCACAATAGCAGCGGGTTTTTCTTGATGCCGGAACTTGGCAAACTCGCGCTCGCGATCGCGCTCATCCTCGCAGTCTATTCGATAGTCGCGAATATATACGGCGTGCGCCGCGATGCGCCCGACTTTGTCGTGAGCGCCCGTCACGCGTTGTGGTCGATGTGCGCGATGGTCACGATCGCAGTCGGCGCACTCTGGACCGGTCTGCTGCGCAGCGACTTCTCGCTCGAGTACGTCGCCGCATATTCCAGCACCACGCTCCCGACCATCTACAAGATCACGTCGCTATGGGGCGGGCAGCAGGGTTCGTTGCTGTTCTGGACCTGGCTGCTGTCGATTTTCACTTCAATCGCGGCGTTCCAGAATCGTCGCCGCAATCCCGAAATAGCGCCCTACGCGCTCGCCGTCATGGCCGCGGTCGCGATCTTTTTTCTCGGGATGCTGAATTTCGTCACCCGGCCGTTCGATCTCCTCGCGACGATTCCCGCCGAAGGCTCCGACCTGAATCCGCTCTTGCAGAACTACTGGATGGCGATCCATCCGCCCTCGCTCTACACCGGTTACGTCAGCGCCACCGTACCGTTTGCGTTCGGCGCCGCCGCGCTTATCACCGGCAAACTCGACGACGCCTGGATTCGCACCACCCGGCGCTGGGCGATTTTTTCCTGGTTCTTTCTGACGCTCGGCAACATGTTCGGCGCCCGCTGGGCGTACGAAGTGCTGGGATGGGGCGGTTATTGGGCGTGGGATCCGGTCGAGAACGCCGCCTTTATGCCGTGGCTGGTAATGACCGCGTACCTGCATTCGGTGATGATCCAGGAACGCAAGGACATGCTGAAGATCTGGAATCTTTCGCTAATAGGACTCGCATTTGGACTCACGCTCTTCGGCACGTTCATCACGCGCAGCGGGGTCATCTCGTCCGTCCATTCGTTCACTCAATCCGGGCTCGGTCCCTACTTCCTCACCTTCCTCATAATAGTGACGCTCGCCTATAGCGCGCTTTTGATCTTCCGCTCGAATCAACTGCGCAGTCCCGCCGACTTCGAATCGTACCTGTCGCGCGAGGCGGCCTTCCTGTTCAACAACCTGTTCCTGGTTGGAATCGCATTCGCGGTTTTCTGGGGAACGATTTTCCCGGTGCTCTCGGAAGCCGTGCGCGGCGTGAAGATCACCGTCGGACCGCCGTTCTTCAATCGCGTCAACGGACCGCTCGCACTCGGTCTGGTATTTCTGATGGGAGTTGGCCCGCTGATTGCCTGGCGCCGCACCACCGCCGACAATCTGCTCAGAAGTTTTGCCGCCCCCGTCATTCTGGGCGTCTCGACCGGAGTGGTCGCGGCCGCGTTGGGCCTTCGGGAGTGGTACGTGCTTACCGCGCTGTCGCTGGCCGCATTCGCGATGGGCACCATCATCGTCGAGTTCCGCCGCGGGATGAACGCGCGCCGGCACCTGGTCTCCGAGCCGCGCGTGAGGGCGCTGGTCAATCTGGTCGCGAAAAATAATCGGCGCTACGGCGGCTACGTCATTCACGTCGGCGTCGTGGTAGCATTCGTCGGAATTATCGGCTCGTCGTTCTTCCGCACCGACGTAAAAAAGAGCGTGCACCCCGGCCAAAGCTTCACCATCGGATCGTTCACGCTCCGATTTCTCGGCCTCTCCCAAATCGAAACGCCTCATCTCGAGAGCGCGACCGCGCGCGTCGAAGTGCTCCGCGCCGACGGCCGCGAAGTGACCGTGATGGAACCGGCCAAGCTCTTCTACAAACGCGCGCAGCAGCCTGCCACCAAGGTCGCAATCCGCTCGACGCCGATCGCCGACTTGTACCTGGTGCTGGCCGGAATCGATGACACCGGAGAGACTGCGACCTTCGAAGTGTTTCTGACTCCGCTGGTTTTCTGGCTGTGGGCCGGCGGTCTGCTGATGGTGCTCGGAACGGTGATTGTGATGTGGCCGAATGTGCGCGAGCGCGCCGCTATTGCCGCCGCGCTGAGCGCCAGCCGAGCCGGCGCGCCCGCCGGCGAGACTGCGCCTGGAGGCGAATAGCGATGCGGCGCCGAATCTTGGTGCGGCTCCTCATACTCGTCGTTGCCGCGCTATTCGTTTTTCTTTCCCCTGAACTAAAGAACGTTTCACGTGAAACATTCGCGGCGGAAACCCCAACCAACGCGCAGGTTTCTCAAAGTTTGACCTGCCAATGCGGATGCGGTCTGACGGTCGCCAACTGCAATATGCCGACCTGCGGCTTCTCCGTGCCGGTCCGCGCAGAAATAGACCAGATGATAGGCAAGGGGATGAGCCGCGCCCGGATTATCGCCTTCTACCGCCACAAGTACGGCGAGAAAGTCTTGTCCGCGCCGACCGCCGAGGGCTTTAATCTGCTGGCATGGACGATGCCGTTCATCGCGCTCTTTGTCGGCGGCGGACTTATCGTCCTCGCGTTCGGGCGATGGCGCTCGGCGTCGCCTTCGCTCCCATCGGGCGCCAACCCGGAAGGCGCGGCGGATTCATTCGACCCCGAACTTAAGCGCAGACTGAAAAGGGAACTCGAGGAGCGGATGTAGCCGGTGTTCATCCTTGCCGCCGCGTTGATTGTCGCCGGAGTCGCGCTGTTTGTCGCGGCGCCGCTCGGTATCGGGCAGAGCGGGGCGCGCGCCAAGTCCGCGGGCGAGCTTCAAGTCGAGCGCCACGAGCATGAACGCGCGCTTGCGGTACAGGGACTGCGCGAACTCGAGTTCGATCGTGAGATGGGCAAGCTGTCGGCCGCCGATTACGACTCGATGCACTCCGCGCTCGAAAATCGCGCGCTGACTGCGATGACCGAGGTCGAACGGATCCGCGCCGAGACCGCGGCGAAAAAGCAGGCGTCGGTCATTGCGCTCGCCGACGCGCCGCGCCGGCCCGCGCCGATGCCGCGCCGCATCGACGCCGTTCCGACCCTGGTGGCGCATCATGAACTCCCGCGGCCGTCGTCGCCGCGCAAGATTCGCTTCTGCCCCCAATGCGGCACGCGCACCGCGCTCGACGCAAACTTCTGCGCCGAATGCGGGGCCGAATTCAGGCCCGCGGCACACGCGAACAACTGGACCGAGTGATGTCTGCGCCGGTCGTCGAGACGCACGCGCTTGCCAAGACTTATCGGCTGGCGCCGGTGCTGCGCGAGGTGAACATCCGGCTGATGGCGGGCCGCGGTGCTTTTATCATCGGGGGCAATGGCGCCGGCAAATCCACTTTGCTTCGAATCCTCGCCGGCCTAGAAGCGCCGAGCGACGGCCGCGCCATCGTCTTCGGGAATGACACGCGCAAACTTGGGCCCCGCTATCGGCGCCGAATCGGCATGATGGCGCATCAGAGCTTCCTCTATCCGAATCTGACCGCGCGCGAGAATCTCGAGTTCTACGCCGAGCTGTATTCGATCGCCGACCCGGTCGCCGCCGCCTCCCTATGGCTCGAGCGGGTGGGGCTCGCCGGATCTGCGGATGCGCGGGTCCGCGACCTCTCGCGCGGGATGGAACAACGCCTCTCCGCGGCGCGTGCGATGCTCGCCGACCCGACTCTCCTGCTCCTCGACGAGCCATTCGCCGCGCTCGACGCCGAGGGCGTCTCTCTTGTCGCGTCGCTGATTCATAGCGCGATCGAACGCGGCGCCTCGATCCTCGCGACCGCGCACTCAGTCCCCGAACTGGACGGCTTGGAGTTCGAAGTCTTCGAGCTCTCGCATGGCCGCTTGATGCCTTATGCACCCAAAGAGGAGGTCCGGCGCGGCGGGCGGTTTCGCTCGATCCTCGGCAGATAGACGCACGTGTCCGCCTTCGCCGCCGTGATTCGCAAGGATCTCCGCCTCGAGCTTCGCGGCGGTCAGAGCATTCTTGCGTTGCTTGCGATGTCGATGCTGGTGCTGGTGGTGCTGGTATTCGCACTCGATGCGGCGCGAATCCGCAGCGCCGACACGGCCGCCGGGGCGCTGTGGGTCGCGATGGTATTCTCGGGAATCGTGGGCGCGACGCGCGCGCTCGGCGCTGAGCGCGAGAACGGCGCTATCCGCGGCCTGCTTTTGAGTCCGCTCGATCCCGCGACACTCTACGCGGCCAAACTCGCGGCGGCCTTTATCTTCATGGCGGTGGCGGAAGCCGGCGCGGTCATTTTGATGGTGTTGTTCTTCAATCTTGAATTCAACGCGTCGCTGGTTCGCTTGGCGCCGGTCCTGATGCTTGGCGCGCTCGGCTTCTCCGCGCTTGCGACGCTGCTCTCGGCCGCGACCGGGCACACGCGCGCAGGTGATATGATCCTGCCGGTTCTCGCGGTGCCGATGTTCACCCCGGCTCTGATAGCCGGAGTCAAAGCGAGCACCGCCGCGCTCTCGGGCGCATCGCTCGGGTCGATGAGCGACTGGCTCAAGATAATGATCGCGTTCGACGTGCTATTCATCACCGCCGGTTACCTGCTGTTCGAGCATGTGGTAGGTGAGGATTGATTCGGACTAATGGACACTGCGACTCGCGACTACCTAACCCCTGACCCCCTTCCCTCGGTGTCACAGACACGCGGGAAGGGGAACAATCGCGGGTCATGGTTCGGTTTCGCTACGCTGGCCCTGATGATTGCGGCGCTGTTCATGATCTTCGACTACGTGCCGACCGAAATCGACGAAGGTATCGTCCAGCGCATCTTTTATTTTCACGTGCCGTGCGCGTGGGTCGCGTTCGCGGCGTTCGGGCTGGTCGCCGTCGCGGGGATGCTTTATCTGTGGCTCGGCGATCAGATTTGGGACGACCTGGGTTACGCCGGCGCCGAAACCGGGATGATCTTCTGCACCCTGATGCTGGTGTCGGGTTCTCTGTGGGCGCGGCCGATTTGGGGCGTCTGGTGGACCTGGGATTCGCGCCTCACGACGACCTTTATCCTGTGGCTGATGTACTGCGGGTACCTGATGATCCGGGCGAGCGCCGATGACACGCCGCAAATCGCGCGCTTCGCGGCGGTGGTCGGAATCGTCGCGGCGCTCGACGTACCGATCGTAATCGTATCGGTAAGGTTGTGGCGCACGATACATCCCGCGGTGCTGGTTACCAAGCAGGGCGGTCATGGGCTGCAGGATCCGCGGATGATCGCGACGCTGCTGGTCTCGCTGGCCGCGATGACGGCGCTTTGGGGGTGGCTCCTGATGATCCGGTTTGCGCAGTTGCGGACCCGGACCCGGCTTAACACAGTGGCTATGCAAATAGAATTTGCGCACGCGGCGGCCGGCGATCAGCGACCGATAGGGTAATGGATTAAGGCATGGAACACTTCGGCTACTTGTTCGCCGCGTATAGTATTATCTTCGCGGTGATTTTCATCTACGTGATGTTTCTCCGGCGCCGGCAGGCGGCGCTGGACGCCGAACTCGCGCGCCTGGAAGCGCGTCTCGGAGCGCTCGCGGAGAAGTCGGGAGCGGGTAATTCCGCTCCTCCGGCCGATTCGCCGCCGCAATTGTGAAATGTGCAAGGGCGTATATCTGCGGAGGGGAGAGCGGAACCCTCACCTACCGGCCGCCTGCCGTGTTTTCTCCCCTTCCCTCAAGGGAAGGGGCCGGGGGTTAGGTTTGCGTGCGTATTTACCTAACCCCTAACCCCTTCCCTCAAGGGAAGGGGAACCGGAATGGGAACAGGTGGCGCCTATCTGAGTATCATGACGCATACTAACTGAGTATAGCTACTGGTTATTCGGGATGGAATTTCGCGATTATTATAAGACCCTTGGCGTCGCGCGCTCCGCGAGCGAAGCGGAAATCAAGAGCGCCTACCGCAAGCTCGCCCGCAAGCATCATCCCGACGTCAATCCCAACAACAAGGACGCCGAGGTCAAGTTCAAGGAAATCAACGAGGCCTACCAGGTGGTCGGCGACGCCGACAAGCGCAAAAAATACGACGAGCTGGGCGCCGATTGGGAGCACGGCGTATCGCAGGAAGAGATGATGCGCCGCTACGCGCGGCAGCAGTCCGCGGCCGGCGCGGGCGCTCGTGGCGGCGCGGACTTCGGTGGCGGTGATTTCAGCGATTTCTTCGGCCAGTTTTTCGGCGGCGGCGGGCGGCGCGGCCCGACCCGCTCTCGGGGGGGCGCATCGCGCGGATTTTCGGGCTTCGACTTCGAGACCGAGCCGCCACGAGCGCCCGATCTGCGCGCCGAAGTAAAAATTTCGCTCGCGGATGCGATCAAGGGCGGGAAGCATCGCCTCGATCTGATCGCCGAAGATGAATGCGCCACCTGTGGCGGCAGCGGGATGGTCGCGCGCGAGGAGCGTCAGGGTAAGACCCGGGTGATTCGCTCGGCCCAGCCGTGTCCGGGCTGCGGCGGCCATGGCGTGGTGCAGGCGCGGCGCACGCTCGAAGTCACGATACCCGCGGGATCGGCGGACGGCACCCAACTTCGTCTGAAGGGGCAGGGCGGCCGCGCGCCGCGTCCCGATGAAAATGGCGATCTGTTTCTCACGGTTCGAATCGAACCGAATCCGGTATTCATGCTCTCGGGCCGCGACCTCCGGGTCCAGTTGCCGGTCTGGGACTACGAAGCGGCGCTCGGCGCCGAGATCACCGCGCCCACGGTGGGCGGCAGGGTATCGCTCAAAATTCCAGCCGGGAGCCAGACCGGACGGGT
>JBGPNU010000112.1:0-9542 GCA_041487675.1 Binatus sp. (SeqCode) | reverse complement strand
TCCTTGCCGCAGATGGGGATATGGTTCTCACGGGCCAATTCGAGCAGCGCCGGCGTATCGGTGGTAAGGTTCGGCGCTCCATTCGCGTATGGGATTCCGGACTTGAGCGCGGCGTACGCATAGATCTGGCTGGGCGCGATTTCGGGGTCATTCTTCGCAAGCCCGGCCTCGAAATCCTTTATGGTCTGATGAACCTCCGACGGGCGATGGAACACTTCGGTTGAGCCGCACCAGATCATAACCGTGCGCGCGACCCCGGTGCGGTTCTGGAAATTCCGGATGTCGTCCATCAACATCTGGGCCTTATCCATCTTGGTGCGCGCTTCCTTCACGTTGGGGCCGTGAATCCGCCGCACGTATTCATTGTCGAACACGGCCTCCATCGGCTGGAGCTTTTCCAGAGGCTCGCGCACCCGCTCCAGGAGCGAGGGATCGAGAACCGCGGCCTTGCGCGCGGCTTCATACGCATTGTCTTCGTAGATATCCCAGCCGCCGAATTCGAGATCGGACAAACTCGCGAGCGGGACGAAGTCCTTGATGAGCGGCGCGCGGCCGTCGGTACGTTTGCCGAGACGCACGGTGGCGAGCTGGGTCAACGATCCAATCGGAGCGCCGAGGCCGCGCTTTACCGCCTCGACACCGGCCATGAAGGTGGTGCTTACCGCGCCAATTCCGGGAAGCAGAACGCCGAGCTTGCCGTCCGCCGGCGCTATTCGGACGGGATGCTTGATTGTCAAACTGAGACTCCTGTTCGCGACGGCGTCATCACTTTCTGAATCGCGATGGATAGTCGGCGCCGAAAGTTTGTTCGGGATGGAGCACGCGCGCGCGCTCGATTAGGATCTCCTCGGTCTCGGGGATCTTAGGATCGGGGATGCAGCAATCGACGGGACAGACCGCCGCGCATTGCTCCTGGTCGAAGAAACCCACGCATTCGGTGCACTTGTCGGGGACGATATAGTAGATGTCTTGATTGATCGCAGGCGTTGTCGCGCCGTTCAATTCCCACGGCGCGCCGCCTTCGTAGATTGCGGTGTTGGGGCATTCCGGCTCGCACGCGCCGCAATTGATGCATTCTTCAGTAATAAACGTGGACATTTCCCAGCTCCGGAACCGCTCAGTCTTGAAACAGATCGGGTGCCGATCAAGCGGCAACAATATCGGCGCGCATCAGGCTGGGCAAGCATGCTAACCGATCATTCGGCAGTGGCAGTTACCACGCGGCGCGCAAGTTCCATGAACACTTCGCTGACCGGATGCGTTGGCTGCGCGATTGCGATCGGCATCCCACCGTCGCCCGCCTCGCGCACCTCGGGATAGACCGGGATTCTCGCGAGCAGGTGCGTGCCTTCGCTTTCGGCCATCCGCTCGCCGCCACCGTAGCCAAATATTTCGTCGCGCTCGCCGCAATCGGGACACACGAAATAGCTCATGTTCTCGACCACGCCAAGAATCGGACAATGCACCTGCCGGAACATCTTGATCGCGCGGGTCGCGTCGAGCAGCGCGACATCCTGCGGCGTGGTGACGATTACCGCGCCGTCGAGCGACACTTGCTGCGCAAGGGTGAGTTGCGCGTCGCCGGTTCCGGGCGGCAAATCGACTATCAGGAAATCCTGCGAGCCCCATAGCGTGTCCTTGAGAAATTGCCGCACGGCGCCCATCACCATCGGTCCCCGCCAAATGACCGGCGCTTTTTCGCTCAGAAAGAATCCAATCGAAATCAGCTTCACGCCGTATTTTTCGATCGGAAAGAAATTTTGCCCGCCGGCCGACTTCGGCCGCTCGTCCCCGACGTTGAACATCATCGGAATTGACGGGCCGTAGATGTCGGCATCGAGGAGTCCGACGCTGAGCCCCAGGCGCGCGAGCGCTACCGCCAGGTTCGCAGCGACGGTGGATTTGCCGACGCCGCCCTTTCCACTCGCGACTGCGACGATGTGCTTGGTGCCTTCGAGGCGGACCCGGCCGGTTTTTTCGCCGAGCTCGGCTTCGATTCGATGCACTCTAAGCTCGACCTGCGGCACCCCAAGCTCGTGGGTGAGCGCATGATGGATTTGTGCGGCGAGATCGCGAATCACTTCTTCGCGCTCGGTCACCTGCCTTAGCGTGATCGCATATCCGCCGTCGGGTTTCGGGGCCGCATCCTCGACGATTCCGAGCGCGACGATGTCTGCAGAGAAACCGGGATACTTAACGTGTCCCAATGCCTCGATAACCGCGTCGTTTGATACCTGCCGCGCCACTAATGCGATTATCGCAGATGGATTAGCAATTCGATAGCAACTCGGCCGCGTGCGATCTCCGATTGCGTCATGGTTTTCTGCTGTACGCTTACTGTTTGACGGTAACCGCGTAGCGGGTTACATTGCTCAACCATGGCGAAAGCAAAAAAGCTATACCCGATTTTCCCGGGTGAGATCTTGAACGAGGATTACCTGGTGCCAGCCGGCATCAGCGTGAACCGGCTCGCGATGGACATCCACGTGCCGGTCTCGCGCGTCTATGAGATCGTCAAAGGCCAGCGCGCGATCACGGCTGACACGGCGCTCCGGCTGGCGCGCTATCTAGGCACGACTGCAGAGTTCTGGATGAATTTGCAGGCGAAGTATGAACTTCGCAAAGCGAGCGACGAGCGCGCCGCGAAGATAGCGGCCGAGGTACGCCCGCTGGCCGCAGCCGGACGCTGAGCATCGCGCCGAAGTTTCGCGACTCTCAGCGGTCGTCAGCGCACCAGCGGGACGAGCCGGGACGCGATCACGTGGCTGGCTTCGCGGGCGATTTCGCGGACGATCTCGCCGGCCGGCGCAATCTCTTTCACCAGGCTCACGGATTGACCGGCGTAAAAGGCAAGTCCACCGATGTCGCCCTCGACAGATTCCGACGGCGTCATGACCGAGTAATTTACGACCGGCACGTCGAGGTCGGTCCGCTTCAGACGGCCAGTCGTCTCGCCCTCGTGAGGCCGATGCCCCGACGCGGGACGTCCGGCCCGCTCCCACGCATCGACCAGCGGCGTGCGGATGACGCGATGAGCCGCGTCGGGCCATCCAACGTCGTATAGCCTGGTATGCAGGGTATCGCTCGCGTGGGCGGACAGAAGAGCCTGCTTGTATGCGGGATGCGCGTCGGACTCAGGAGTCGCCAGGAAGCGCGTGCCGAAAACCGCGCCGTCGGCGCCGAGCGCGATTGCAGCCGCGAGTCCGCGGCCGTCGCTGATACCGCCCGCCGCCAGCATCGGCAGGTCGCCAATAGCGTCGCGCACTTCCGGGACGAGCGCGAACGTGGTCACGACGCCGCGCACATGGCCGCCGGCCTCGAATCCCTGCGCGATGATCGCGTCGGCGCCGGCGCGTTTGGCCGCGAGCGCTTCGTCAGCGGAGCCGCATTGCCAGATGACCTTCAACCCGAGCGCCTTGCAGGCCGGAATGTGCTCGATGGGATCGCCCCAGAAAAGCGTCACCGCGGATATCGGCTGGTTCGCGAGCGCCTCGATGATACCGGGGCGAAGAAACGGGATCAGGAGATTCACCACGATCGGCTTGCGCGTGATCCTTCTCGCCGCGGCAATCTCATCGTGGATTCCCTCCGGCGAGAACCCCGCCAGCGCAATCGTACCGAGGCCGCCTGCCTCCGACACTGCGGCGGCGAGACCCGCGAGCGCGACTCCGCCCATCCCGGCGGACACGATTGGATATTCGATTCCGAATAGCTCACAGAAGCGTGTCTTGAGCATCAGACTCTCCCGAGACTTCAGGGCCTGGTGGCTTTGATTGAAAAAATGGTCGGAATCGGATCGCCCTCGATATGCCAGAGGCCGTCGCTGGCCTGCTTCATGAAGGGGAAATGCGGATAGATGCACTCGGCGAACTCGTGCAGAAACTCGATTCGGAGCCCGGTCGCAGCCAGAGCGCTGACCACGTCGCCGAGCCGGTACATCCATTGGTGTGTCGCGGAAACGATTTTGCTGTGGTCGGAATAGTCAGGGTGCGGAGGATCTTCCAGCATCGCCGTGTGGAAGTACGAGATCTCGAACTCGAGCTTGGTCGCTCCCTCATCGCTGCGGCTCATGATGGTCAGCGGGTGAAACTCGGCGATGTAAAAGAAGCCGCCCGGCTTTACGAAATGCGCCGCGATCCCGGCCCATCGCGTGAGGTCGGGAAGCCAGCACAATGCCCCGTACGACGTGAATACGATGTCGAACTGCCCATGCAGCGCGTCGGGCGCGTCGTAAATGTTGGATTGCAGAAATCTCGCGGGAATTTTGAGCTCAGTGCTGATTGAGCGTGCAAGTGCGATCGCTCGATCGGAAAAATCCAGCCCGGTGACGTTCGCGCCGAGCCGCGCCCATGACATCGTGTCGAGTCCGAAATGGCATTGCAGATGGAGCATCGACTTGCCACGAACCTCGCCAACTTCGCGGAGCTCGATCGGCTTGAGGACGTTCTCACCAGCCTTGAACTCGGCAAGCCGATATTCACGCGAGGCCGCATGAATCCCGGCCATATGGTTCCAGGCGTCGAGATTTGCTTTCAGACGCTCGTCCATCGTTTTCGTCAGCGCATCAGCACGATGCCAAAGACGTACTTTATGCGCTGAGGGCGCTCTTTATCTAAGGACGCTCTTGGCCGTAGTCCCAGGAGATCGTGCGCGCCGGCTTGAAGCTCACCACGACGACCTTGTGTCCGCTGAGCGACTTGGCGTACGCCTTGCCGAGTTTTTTTCCGAGGTACGCGATCGCCATCCGCTCGGTGCGCTTGTCGTCGGTCTTCTCCTCGAGCGTCGCGCGGCCCTTGAGCACCACGGTTTTGTAGGGCGCCTTCTTGGTATCGACGACCAGGGTTACGCGCGGATCGCGCACCAGGCACTTGTATTTGAAGGCCTCGGCGCCGGTATGGAACCGGATTTGCCCCTCGTCGTACTCGTACCAGGTTGGCACCGCGTGCGGCGATCCGTCCGGGGCAGTGACGGCGACCACCGCGACGTGCGGCTTCTTGAGCATTTTCTCGATGTCTTTTTTCCGCATCGGCATGGGGCAGTGTCTCCTGCAAGATGCAATCCCGGATTCGATCGCGATCTATTTTCCCGCGAAGATGGGTTTGCGCTTTTCGCGGAACGCGCGAGTGCCCTCGCGCACGTCCTCGGAGGGATTCGTGATCATGACGTTTAGCGCCGCGTCTTCGAGCGCATTCTCGAGCGTCATCTCGCGCTGCTTGTACATCATGCGCTTTGCGAGCCTTATCGCGAGCGGCGGGCCGTCCGCGAGCCGGCGCGCGAATTCGTTCACCCGCGCGTCGAGTTCGGCGTGCGGCACCACTTCGGTCACGAGTCCGAGTTCGAGCGCAGTTTTGGCGTCGTAAACTTCCGAGAGCAGCGTCATCTTGAGCGCGCGGTCCAGACCCATGAAGCGCGGAAACAGATACGCGCCGCCTTCGTCGCAGAGTAGCGCGAACTTGAGCGCGGTATCTCCGAGCCGCGCCTGGTCCGACGCGATTCTGAAGTCGCACGAAAGCGCCAGCGTGAGTCCGCCCGCGACTGCCGCGCCGTTGATCGCGGCGACCACGGGTTTGTCAAAGCGATGCAGTGACAGGACCAGTTGATGGAACCCCTCGCGCATCTCGAGCATGTGGCCCATCGGATGCCCATGGAAGCGCGAGCGGCTCTCGGGCGCGCCGCTGATATCGCCGCCGGCGCAAAACGCGCGCCCGCTGCCGGTGATTATCAGCACCCGGATGTCGTCGTCCTGCCGCGCAAGATCGATCGCCGCGCACATCTCCTTGACCATCGTCTCGTTGTATCCGTTCATCCGTTCGGCGCGGTTGATGGTGATTTTCGCGATCTTGTCGCGCGCATCGTAGATGATCGTCTTGAAGTCCATTATGTTGCAGCTCCTTTAATGATTTCGTCTCACGGTCCTCCTATGCCCTCTCCTTGTCCGAGGAGAGGGTTAGGGAGAGGTTTCACGCAGGCCGCCGCCACTATCGTCTGAACTACTGCGATTGCCGGCATTGAACCTCTCCCGGCGCTCGCCTCGTTTCACTCGGCAAGCGCCGACCTCTCCTCGGACAAGGAGAGGTAAGGATCCTAGAACAGGACGACGGCGCAGGAACGCTTCCTAGAAAACCTTGAGCGGCTACCGCCCCTTGAAGGTCGGCGGACGCTTCTCCAGAAATGCTTTCACGGCCTCGCGATGATCCTCGGTGCGGCCGGTCATGGTTTGCCCCCACGCCTCGCGGTCGAGCAGTTCGTTGAACTCATGGGTGAGCGCGGCGTTGAGATTCGCCTTCATGTAGGTATAGGCAATCGTCGGGCCGTTGGCGATTCGTGACGCGAGCGCATGCACCTCGTCGCGAAATGACGCCGCCGGCACGACCCGGTTGGCGAGTCCGATTCGGAGCGCCTCATCGGCCGGTATCACGTCGGCCAGGAAGTAGAGTTCACGCGCCTTCGCGGATCCAACCAACTGCGTGAGCGACCAGGTGCCGCCGTAATCACCCGAGAAGCCGACTTTCGCGAACGCGGTGCCGAAGCGCGCCGCGTCGGACGCGATCCTGATATCGCACGCCATCGCGAGGCTGAGTCCCGCGCCGGCGGCCGGGCCGTTGACCGCCGCGATCGTCACTTTCGCCATCTGATGGAGCATCAGCGACGCCTCTTCACCACGGCGAAGTCCCGCGACTCGATCCTCGATCGTCGTCGCCGTTCCCGCGCCGGCGCCGCCGCCCTCATTGCGATCGCGCATCGCGGTTATATCTCCGCCTGCGCAGAATCCACGGCCGGCGCCGGTCAGCACGACGGCGCCTATTTCGGGATTGGTCGCGGCGCGGGTCAGGTTATCGACCAGCCCACCCATCATCTCGGCGCTCATCGCGTTGAGCTTGTCGGGCCGGTTCATCGTGAGATACAGCACGCGGTCTTTGAGTTCGATGAGCAGGTCTGCCATTTTAGGCCTCCAAAAAAATCCGGGTTCTCTTCAGGTACTACTTCAGGTCGGCCAATCTGTCGAGGCCAATCTGTCCAGCGCCGATGCGACCGACTGGGTACCGTCCAGATCGTGGCCGAGCGCGGCGGCCGAATTGAACATCGAGACCATCAACGCGAGTCCCGGCAGCGCGAGCCCGGATTCGCGCGCAGCCTCGGTCACCAAGCGGAGATCCTTGCGAATCAGCTTGATGAAAAAGCCGGGCCGATTGTCGCCGGCTACTATCTTGGGACCCAGGTTCGCAAGCTGCCACGAGGCCGCCGCGCCAGCTCCCAGAGCCTCGACCACGCGCGACGGATCGAGGCCGCCCGCACCGGCGAACTTGATCGCTTCGGCTGCGGCCTCGAGCGTCAGCGCGACCGCGATCTGATTGGCGAGCTTGGTCATCTGGCCTGCGCCGGATGGACCCATATGCGTCGCGCGGCGACCCAGATGCTCGAACAGCGGGCGCGCGCGTTCGAATGCCGTCGCGTCACCACCGACCATAATCGTGAGCGTGCCGTCGCGCGCACCGACGTCGCCGCCCGAGACCGGCGCATCGAGGTAGTCGATACCGCGAGCTTTGAGGCGCGCCGAGATCTTCCGCTCGGCCATCGGTGAGATCGTGCTCATATCGATCACGAGCTGCCCGCGTTTTAGCGCGGGTTCGATCTTCGCGACCGTCGCCTCCACGTCGGGCGTGTCGGGCACCATGATAAAAACGATCTCGGCGCCCGATACGCACGCGGCGGCGTCGGCCGCGACGACGACACTCGCTCCGCCGGCGGCGAGACTCCGCGCCTTTTCGGGTGAGCGATTGAAGACGCGGACCCGATGGCCCGCGAGGAGGATCCGCAGCGCCATCGGCGCGCCCATTATTCCGGTTCCTATCCAGGCGATGTCCATGCGAGCTGCTCCGTGAATGCAAGTGCTAACGTATGGGAACGAAAAAGATCCAGAGAGCGAAACCCACACATGCGCCGGGGGCGATGGGTTTCACGCTTCCTGTGTTATGAAGACGGGAAGTCCGAAACTTGCGGGAGGTTTCGGTATCTGATCTCCGCGTCTTTTCTCCTTACCCCGGTGCAGGGGCTGGCCCCTGCCTCAGCTCGGTTTCAAGGCGCGCCAGGAGAAGCCCGCGAGCGAGGTCGCCGTGATCACGCATCCGGTTCTGTCCGCCGGACGGCTAAAATCCTTCGAGCTTCAGCTCTGTCCCTTACCTCATCCCCCCTATCCCGCCCATATGCGGGCCGCCCACAGGCCCGAGAGGCACCGGAAGATTGCTGAAACTGCCGCTAGGCATCACGCGTACCGACTGGTTGGGCGGATAGGGTGCAGGCGCCTCGTCTTGGGCAATCTGCCGGCAAGCATTCTGATCGCCAGTCTTACATCTTTGATCAAGGGCAACCCTTTGATCATGCGAAGCGCAACCGGTCGTGAGCAGCAGCGCCGATGCGAGCGCGAATGTCGCCAGTTTGAGCATAGGTTTTCCCCTTCGCGAATCCTCGCTGATTATTGTGAGCGGGTGAACAAAGCCTTTAATTTTAAACTCTGATTCAGGCTCCGCGGTTCCAGACCAGCTATTGAATTAGCGCCTCTGCTCGTTCTGACTTCCAGATTAGCGCGATAGCCGCATCGCTGTCACGAAAAATACGGCTTCACATCGCGCGAGCGATTAGCCTCGCTACGCGTCATCGCTGGCCGGTCCAATCGGGGCGCGCGACCGAGCGCCATCGCGCGCGGATCGCTTCGTACTCCGCGGGCGGCAACGGTCCTGCGTTCGCGTGCGCGATATTTTGCGCCACCCGCTCGGGTCGGGTCGTGCCGACGATCGCGGTGCTGACCCCGGCGGTGCCGAGCGTGAATCGAAGCGCGATCGCGACCGCCGTCTCGATGTCACGGCCAAGAAAATCGTAACCAAGCTGCGCCAGCCGGTCCCAATATGGCCGCGTGTACCAATCGCCAGGCGGCTGCGTGCCGCTGCGCCATGCGGCGTTGGCAAGAGGACGTTTGGCGATCACGCCCATCCCGCGCGCCTGAGCCTTGGGCAGCACGCGATCAAGAGCCTCCTGGTCCGCGATACTCACCGAAATCTGAAGCGTGTCGAAAATACCCATCTCGACCGCGTACACGGCGTCCTCGGAGTCGCCGCTATATCCGATGTATCTGGTTTTGCCGGCGTCGCGCGCGCGGGTGAGGACGTTAATCACGCGGTCATCGCGAAGCGTCTCGATCGCGCAGCTATGGAACTGCATCACATCGACGTAATCGGTCCGGAGACTTATGAGACTCCGGTCGATGCTCGATGCGAGCATCGCGGGCGCCCAATCTGGCTGCGCATAACCGGACGCGCGCTCCGAGGCCGACCCGAGCGGCGCGTGCCCGCATTTGGTCATCAGGATCACCTCGGCGCGTCTCTTCGCGATCGCGTTGCCGATCAGTTGCTCTCCATTCGCGTAGCATTCGGCGGTGTCGATCACGTTGATTCCGGCGTCGAGCGCAGCGCCGATGATTTTATCGACGGTCGCCTGCGCCACTTCCTGGTAGCCGATTTCCGAGCCGCCAAAGCCGAGAGTACTGA
>JBGPNU010000111.1:0-9548 GCA_041487675.1 Binatus sp. (SeqCode) | reverse complement strand
CTGCACCTACTTTGGCGGTGCGCTCGAGTACAACAAGAACTGGGTGGGACGCTACTATCTCCAGGGCGCCACCATTCTCGGGAGTAGCATCCTGCCTTCGATCGCGTATCGGGTGAACAGTTGGTTATCAGTCGGCGGCGGCTTCAACATCATGGTCGGATATCTGAAGGAACGAGTCGCAATCAACACTCTTCTCGTTCGAAATTCGGATGGGCAAATGACCGTGAAGGACTGGACTGCCGGCATCGGCGGGGATATCGGAGTGTTGGTTGAGCCGGACTCGAAGACCCGCTTCGGCGTTCAATATCTGACTCCCGTATCGTTGAGCTTCAGCGACGTCCCGCACTTTTCCGGTCTCTGACCCGCGGCCGTACGCTTGTTCAAAAGAAGAGGGATTTTTGGCGCCAGCCTCGATCTGAGCATGATGGTGCCCCAATCATTGCTCTTCAGTGCGTTTCACCAATTCAACGAGCGGTTTGCGTTGATGGCAGACGCGGGGTGGCAGAACTGGAGCCAATTTGGCAACCTCGGGATCGGTATCAATTCTGCAAAGCCGAAGAGCGCTACCGTGAACCTCAGGTATCAGGATACCTTTCATTTGGCGATCGGTACGCAGTACAAGCCGTCGGAGCCGCTGACGCTTTCGGGAGGGTTCGCGTTTGACAACTCTATGGTGAGCGGTCCGTCACGTACCGTCAGCGCGCCGGTGGGAAATCAATATCGCTTTGGCCTGGGCGCGCAGTATGCACTCAGCAAATCTCTCATAGCGGGCTTTGGTTATGAGTTTCAGTGGCAGGGTGATTTAGGAATTTATCAGAGTAACAATCGCGTGCAGGGCACGGTGGCCGGGCGCTTCTCGAACGTGAACATCAACTTCTTCAACATCAACCTTATCTGGAAGCTCGGCTCAACTGGACATTGACAACATCTGGACTCTTGTCGCCTCGTTTTTGCTAAATTCATTGGAATACGGTGTGATCCATGGACAAGCACATCAGCAAGCATCCCGAAACGCAGCATCTCGCCGGCGATGTAGTTCATTACCGCGAGTACAAAATTCTGCTGCAGCCCGATCGGTTTACGAGCAAACATGGTTTTCTCGAATTTTGGGAGGCAGCGTCCAAGACTCTTAAAAAGCTCGGTCTTAGAGTAGATATCGACCGCCACGCGTTCGACAGCCAGGTTCGGGAAGTGCTCTTTTATGACACCCCGGAGTTTGACCTCTTCAACCACCATTTCATTCTGCGGAAGCGCACTTTCTACGACCAGGGATGGCCCCGCGCTGGCCACGAGCTGACCTTCAAATACCGCGACCCGGACCTGAAGCCCGCCGCGGCCGTTGACGTGCGTCCGCAATTGGGAGGACACGACGAGATAAAGTTCAAAGAAGAGTTGTTACTCGAGCGCGACCGCCTGGGCGGGATGCGCAGCGTCTACTCCCATGGATGCGTGCTTACGTCGCCCAACATTGAGCTTGACCGCGGTGTCGAGGACATCACCCGCGCTTTTCCGACCCTCAAGCGGATAGACATACGGCCTAGAACCAAAATGATGCTGGTCAACAACGTAGCGGTTGAAGAGGTACAAAATACGATGGGCGTGATCCACTTCGGGCACCATTTCAAGGGTAAGACCACCATCGCGATATGGCGGAGCCGGGCGCTGGAAAAGTCACTATCGGGCGAGTTCGCCTTTCAGTGCAAGTTCGAGCGGCTTGAGGAGGTGAGCAAGGAGGCCCTTGAGCTGTCGGAAGAGTTCTACAAAAAGGTGCAGCTCGATTGCGCGGAATGGATCAAACTTGGCACCACCAAAACCGCGATGGTGTACGGGCTCGGCGATGGTGGGCAACTAAAGAACCATGAATGAGGTGGTGCGCCGAGATTGCGGGTCGGTGGGCCGAATCTCCCGATGCTGCTAGGGCAGTCCCGCCCCCGGCATTGAAGATCACGGGAGCGTAAGCGGGAAAATTGCGGATGCCAACATTCACTGAACCAGAAAGCATCGTTGCCACAGCCGAGGAAACCGCCGGGCCGGAGTCGCCAGTCTCGATGGTCCGCGAGGGACGCTATCTCGTGGTGCTCCTCGCGCTGCTGATGTCCGCGACTGTGTTCGAGGGCTACGACGTCACGATCTTCCATCTCTGCACGCCCGACATCGCGCGCAGTTTCCATCTCGACGATCGCGCGGTCGGCCTGATGGCCTCGGTCGTCCGCTTTGGCGGGATGCTCGCGTTTGGGGTCGTGATGCTTTCCGATCGGATCGGGCGCAAGCCCGTGGTCTCCGCAACAGTTCTTTTCTACACGCTGTTCACATTATTCACGGCGCTTTCCCGCGGTCTTTGGAGCTTCACCGTCTTTCAAAGCTGCGCGCAGATTTTCCTGTCGGCGGAATTCGGGGTCGCAATAATCATGATCAGCGAAGAGTTCCCCGACGATTCGCGCGGACGCGGCGTCGCGATGCTGCATGCGGTCGGCTTGCTGGGCGTGGTCGCCGGCGGATTGCTCTATGGATACGTCGCGGATTCGCGATGGGGCTGGCGCGGGATGTACTTCATCGGAATACTGCCCTTGCTGCTGGTCGCCTTTCTGCGCCGCGGTATTCGCGAGACGCTCCGCTTCGAAGCGTTTCGGCGCGCACGTTTGCGGGCCCCCGCAGTCGCTACTGGAGCGGTCGCGGCCTTGCACCACGCGTTCGAGCCGTTTCGCGGCCCATATCGTGGCCGGCTGCTGCTGGTTGCGCTTCTGTGGAATTGCGTGGGACTGGTCGGTGCGCCGGCAGTGACTTTTTTCAGCCTCTACGCCAAGCGCGACCATCATTGGAGCTCCGCTCAAATCGGACATGCGGTCGTGCTGGCATACGTGCTCGGAAGTTTTGGAATTGTCTTCGCGGGATGGATGCTCGATCGGGTCGGCCGAAAACTGACCACCGCGCTTTCTTACGTTGTCGGCGCGGTCGCGATTCTTATCCTGTTTCAGAGCTCGAGTCATCGCGCGATGCTGACCGCGATGGTCGTAACGGTCTCGGCGTTTCAGGCCGCCCGAACCGCGACTGCGACTTATTCCGCAGAGTTGTTCCCGACCGAAATCCGCGCGACTTCCTACAGCCTGACCGTGCAACTGTTCGGGCAAATTGCCTCGCTGCTGACGCCATTCATCATCGGTGCGATGTCGAAGTCGCTCGGCGGTCTCGGCAACGCGGTCGCCGTAGTGTCGATAGGGCCGGTGATCGGCGCGCTGTTGGTCTGGAGATACGCACCGGAGACGCGCGGGATGCGGCTTGAAGAACTCTCGCCGGGCACGGCGGCCGACTGACGCGCGCGCCATCAGTTTATCCGTTCGTTCGGCGCTCGAAATCACAAAAAAACGGGAGCGGCTATCACGCCGCCCCCGCCTGATTACATGCGATGCAGTTTGCGTCGGTCCCCGACCGCGGGAACCTTGAGCTCGCTGCCTACGGAGTGCTCTTGGCCGCCTTGTTCTTGTCGAAAGTCAAAGTCATCTCGACCACGCCTGCCGCTACGTTCAATCCGTTCTGCCCTTCGATCGAAACCGGCTGCAACGCGATCGAACTGTTGAAACCGCCCACCAGCACGTTCGCGCCGGCGCCAACTCCCACCGCAGCGCTTGCGGTTGCTCCGCCGTAATGGCCGGCAAGAGCGCCTTGGCCGAGATTGGTGGTCGGAGCGAGCACTGCCCACAGGATCACGCCCGACTGCAGGTAGCCGATGTCAGCGCCGAACTTGGTGATCGAGCCGGTGTAATACTCAGTGTACCCCGGCTGCAAGGCATACGCGCACTGAAGCTTGCGCGACGATCCGAAAATGAAACCCCATCCGGCCGCGACGTGACAGGTAATGTATCCTGCGCGAACCGCAGCGCCGCCACCGCTTGCTGCCGGTGCAGGCGCTCCAGTCTGAGCGCGTGCCGACGGCGCGACCGTGGCCAGAGCCAACGCCAAGCCCAATGCGATTACCATTCCACGTACTCTTGAATTCATATGTCCTCCGGTTCTGCTGAGGCTTTCCGACCGTTTACCCCGCGCCGTGAAAGTTCCCTCAAGTTGCCTAATCAGTTGAACATGCAAATTCGCACATCTGCTCGGCTAAATGCAATACAAGCCCGTTGAGTCTCGCAGACGGTTCATCTCGCGGGAACGCTCGCGACTTCCCGACCGACTATTGCGCTCCGCTTCCGCCTGACCGCGGGTAACCATTCGGAAACCCGCCCAACACCTCGCGCGGCTTACTTGACCGCGCAGCTTACTTGACTAAGACCGCCTAATATCGGAGCATCCTGCCGTCTTCGCTCACGAAACCCCAGGAGAACCGCACATGACTCTCAAGAATCGTCTCGCGATTTTCACCGCAGCTTCGCTCGTTGTATGCGCCCTCGGCCTGCGCGCGCCCGCCTCCGCGCAGATTCCGCCGCCTTCGCAGAAGCAGCTCGATATCGCTGCCGCTCGTGCACAGCGCAAGGCGACCGTCGGCGCCAACATGAGTCTTACCGCGGCCGAGGCGACCAGGTTCTGGCCGGTTTACGACGCATACGAAGCGAAGATGGACCGGATCGAAGACCGCCACGTCAAGGAACTCAAGGATTTTGCGGCCAGGTACGACAGCCTCACCGATGCGGACGCGGCGAAAAAGCTCGACGAGGTGATGGCGATCCAGCAGGCGCGTCTGGACGTGCAGAAAGATTTCGTTGCGAAGTTCCGCGATGCGATCCCGCAAGTCAAAGTGACGCGGTTCTTCCAGATCGACAACAAGATCCAGGCGCTGATCCAGTGCGACATCGCGCAACTGGTGCCGCTCGCTCATCCGGCAGGCGAAGGTCAATAGCAAACGGCGCGATTCTGACTGCCAGCCCGCCGCGGCGGAGCGAATCATGGTGAAAATCGAGCGCGAAATTCCAATTCAGATCGATCCCGGCGAGAATCCTTTTCTGCGCGGAATCTTTGCGCCGATCTCGACTGAGATCACCGCCGACGATTTGAAAGTGATCGGCGAGATTCCCAAGGACCTCGACGGCGCATACCTGCGCAACGGTCCCAATCCGATCTTTCAGCCGCGCGGCCGCTATCACTGGTTCGACGGCGACGGCATGGTGCACGCCATCGAATTTCACGACGGCAAGGCTGCTTACCGCAATCGCTGGATTCGCACCGCCGGATTCGCGGCCGAGCAGGAGAGCCGGCGCTCGATATGGCCCGGCCTGATGGATCGTCCCGACCTCTCGGTTCCACATGGCGCCGGCTCCGACGGCTGGCTCAAGGACTCCGCCAACACCGACCTGGTGTTTCATAACGGCTATGCGCTCGCGCTCTGGTATCAATGCGGGCTCCCGTACAAGCTCGATCCGCGCACCCTCGAGACAGTTGGCGTCGAACGCTTCGGCGGCAAGCTCGAACGCGCAGTTTCGGCGCATGCGAAGGTCGATCCCGTAACCTCCGAGTTGTTGTTCTTCGACTATGCGACCAGGCGCCCGTTCATGACCTACAACGTCGTGTCCGCGCGCGGCGAACTTACTCATCATGAACCGATCGATCTTCCCGGCTCGCGGCTGCCCCACGACATGGCGTTCACCGAGCATTACTCGATCCTGATGGATTTGCCGCTGTTCTGGGATCCGCAACTGCTCGAGCGAAAAGTGCACAAGGTCACATTCTATCCCGAGATGCCGAGCCGGTTCGGGATCCTGCCGCGCTACGGAACCAACGCCGACGTGAAATGGTTCGAGGCGTCGCCCTGCTACATCTACCACGTGGTCAACGCCTGGGAGGACATAGACGAGTTGGTAATGGACGCGTGCCGGGTTATTCGGGCGGAGACCGGCGCAAAGCGGGGCGAGGGCGAGCTCGCGAGGATGCGCGCCTTTCTTCGTCTCGAGGCGCAGCTATGTCGATGGCGCTTCAACCTGGTGACCGGCGCGGTCAAAGAAGAGCAACTCGACGACGCAAAGACCGAGTGGCCGACAATCAACCGCAATAAGATGGGCCGCAGATCGCGCTATGCGTACAATTCATGCGTGCCGCACTACGAAGGACTCGTTAAGTACGACACCGAGCGCGGCAGCTCGGAGAAATACCTGTTCGGGCCCGGGCGCACCTCGAATGAAGCACCATTTGCGCCGCGGGTCGGCGCAAAAGACGAAGATGACGGCTACGTAGTCACGTTCGTCGCGGACCTCAATGCCCACAATACCGGCGAGGTGATTATCCTCGACGCGAAAAATTTCGCGTCAGGGCCAATCGCGCGTGTACAGATTCCGCAGCGCATACCGGCCGGGTTTCACTCGACGTGGATACCCGGCGATCAACTACGCGCGGGCTGAGGAAATTTTCGCAGGTTCGCGAGTTGGCGACTCCGGCCCGCGGTTGCGAGACGCCGAAAAAAACCGCTTTGGCGTTGGCATTAAGAGCTAAAAAACGTCATGATTTTGCCGCGACCTGAAATCATCATTCACAAGTCAAGGGAGGGTGCGCCAGATGGATCTTTTACGGCACCTCTATGTACGAATCCGCGAGTCAGCGCATGGTCAGACGATGACCGAGTACGCGCTGATTCTGGCCGCGATCGCGGTGGTCGTTTACGCCGGCTATCAGTCGTTGGGTACGCAAATCAGCGCGAGCGTGGTTATAGTCAATAATCTGCTCTAAGTCCCCCGCCGCGGCAGGGGCCCGCCCCTGCACCCATCGAAGGATTTTTCATCTGCCTTGGAATTGCGAAACTCTTCACGAGTTTCGCAATTCCGGGTCGGTTCCGCAGCCTGCTAGTCCCATCCCCGCGCTGGGTGATAGAAGATGGCCAGTCCGCTTGGGGTTTCTGGTAAGGCGATGCATTGCACGAAGTGCGGTACCGACAACGCCGCAGACGCGAGGTTCTGCAATCAGTGCGCGACGCCGCTGAGTAGGGCGTGTCCGAAGTGCGCTCATCTGAACGCCCCTGATGCGAAATTCTGCTCGCAATGTGCCGTCGCACTCGGTGGGCAAGCCGCAGTTGGCTCCGATGCTTCGGATTCACCCGTTCCGCGAGGGGGTGTTCGCATCGCGCCCGAACAGCCGGATGCGTCGGCGACGATCGACGGTGAGCGCAAGACGGTCACGGCGCTCTTTGCCGACATCAAGGGATCGACGGAGCTTGAGCAGGATTTAGATCCTGAAGAAGCGCGCGCGATCATCGACCCGGCACTGAAGCTGATGATCGACGCGGTCCGCCGCTACGACGGCTACATCGTGCAATCCACCGGCGACGGGATTTTCGCGCTGTTCGGCGCGCCGGTCGCGCACGAGGACCATCCGCAGCGCGCACTGTGCGCGGCACTGCGAATGCAAGAGGAACTGGAACGCTACTCGGCAAGATTGCGCGAACTCGGGAACCTGCCGATCGAAGCGCGCGTTGGTGTGAACACGGGCGAGGTTGTGGTGCGTTCGATCACGACCGGCGAAGGACATGCTGAATACACGCCGATTGGGCACACGACCAATCTCGCCTCGCGGATGCAGGCACTCGCACCGACCGGCTCGATCGCAATCAGCGAGCAAACCCGCAAATTCGTGGAGGGATATTTCCAGCTCCGCGCGCTGGGTCCGACCAGAGTGAAAGGCGTCAGCGAGCCGGTCAACGTTTATGAGGTGACCGGCTTCGGCCCCTTGCGTACCCGGCTGCAACGCTCGGCAGGACGTGGTTACACCAAGTTCGTCGGGCGCGAGCGCGAGATGGAGGCGCTCAGGCACGCCGCCGGACTGGCGAAGGAAGGGCACGGGCAGATCGCCGCGGCGGTCGCGGAAGCGGGCACCGGCAAGTCGCGTCTGTTCTTCGAGTTCAGGGCGATCTCGCAATCGGGATGGATGGTGCTGGAGACGTTCTCGGTCTCGCATGGGAAGGCCAGCGCGTACCTTCCCGTCATCGATTTGCTGCAGAGCTATTTCAAGATAATCGGCGAAGATGACCAGCGCGCACGGCGGGCCAAGGTCACGGGCAATGTTCTCACCCTGGATCGTTCGTTCGAGGACACTCTGCCGTATTTGTTTGCGCTGCTCGGAATCGGCGAAGGCGACGATCCGCTTGCGCAGATGGACCCCCAGGTCAAGCGCAAGCGAACGCTCGAAGCGCTCAAGCGAATTTTCTTGCGTGAGAGCCTCAATCAGCCGCTGATGGTGATTTTCGAGGACCTGCACTGGATGGACGAGGAGACCCAGGCGCTGCTCAATCTGCTTGCCGATTCGATCGGCACGGCCAAGCTTTTGTTGCTGGTGAACTACCGCCCCGAATACTCGCATCAGTGGAATAGCAAGACCTACTACACGCAGTTGCGGCTCGATCCGCTTGGCAGGGAAAGTGCGGACGAGATGCTGACCGCGCTGGTCGGCGAGGGGGCCGAAGTGGGTCCGCTCAAGCGCTTGATCATCGAGCGCACAGAGGGCAATCCCTTCTTCATGGAAGAGACGGTGCAGGTGTTGCTCGATGAGGGCGCGCTGGTGCGCGACGGCGCGGCGGTCAGACTCACCAAGGCGCTGGGCGAGCTGAAGATCCCGCCCACCGTGCAAGCGATCCTGGCCGCGCGCATCGACCGCCTGCCCGCCGATGAGAAGGAGCTGCTCCAAACGCTTGCCGTGATGGGCAAGGAGTTCCATCTGAGCCTGGTCCGTGCGGTCACCGCCAAGTCCGATGACGAGCTAAATCGGATGCTGGGCAACCTGCAGCTCGCAGAGTTCATCTACGAACAGCCCGCGGTTGGCGATGTCGAGTACAGCTTCAAACACGCGCTGACCCAGGAGGTCGCCTACAACTCGGTGCTGCAGGAACGCCGCAGGCAATTGCACGAGCGCATCGCCAGTGCAATCGAGCGGGTGTTCGCGAGCCAGATTGACGATCACGTCGCCGAGCTTGCCCGTCACTATCGCCGCGGAGGTAACTCCGCCAAGGCAATCGATTACGTGCTGCTGGCCGCCGAACAGGAGATCAGCCGGAACGCTTCGAACGAGGCGGCCGCCGGACTCAGGGACGGACTGACGATGCTCACAGGTATCGCGGACGAAGCGGAACGCGAGCGCCGTGAGGTGGCCCTGCAGTTGGCGCTCGCCGGCGCGCTGAGAGTTGTAGGTCCCGCGGCTGCCGGCGTGGAAACCGCGTACCTGCGCGTACGCGAACTGTGCGAGCGGAGCGGCGACCGCGAGGGCCTGTTCACTGCGCTCTCCGGGCTGCGCGTGAACTACAATTTCCGAGCGGAGCTCGGCCGGGCCCTCGAACTTAGCGAGGAAATGTCGAAAATCGCGCAGGATGGCGAGCCGAGCTGGCAATTGGGCGCACACGTGAGCGCGTCGCAGACACTGTTCGTTCTCGGTGAACTCAGCGCGGCACGCCAGCACCTGGAGCAAGTCCGTGGAATGGCGGCCGTCGACATGCGCCTGGGCGCGGACCGATTGCGAGAAATCCTGCTGGTCACCGAGCCCAGGTCGCGGCGCGCCCTGATCCTGGGTCTCCTCGGATATCCCGATCAGGCTGCGCAGGCGGACCGCGAGGGCCTCGCCTATTCGCGCCAAACCCGCAT
>JBGPNU010000110.1:0-9577 GCA_041487675.1 Binatus sp. (SeqCode) | reverse complement strand
CTTGCTCGGATGAATTGAGTTCATTTCCAGTCGTTCTGCGCGGCGCCGCCGCCTTTCGCCGCGATGTCCCTATCCAACTGATTTTTGCGCCAATTACCAGGCGCGAGTCGACCAGTCTTCAGAGATATGAGTAGCCGCGACGCATTCGGACCGGGCGAACCGGGTTCGGAGCTCAGCCGTGAGTCGAAATTCCTCGCGCGCTCGTCTGCGACCGCGTTCATTGGCCGCTCCCAGGAAAGCGAAGAACTCGTCGCGGGACTTGCACCGACTCTTGAGGGACATGGACAAGTATTTCTGATCTGCGGCGAGCCCGGTATCGGCAAGACAAGAATCGCGGACGAAATTTCCGACATCGCGCGGGCGCGGGGAATGCGCGTGCTGTGGGGACGATGCTGGGAAGCCGGGGATTCGCCTCCCTATTGGCCGTGGATAGAAGTGCTGCGCGAATGCATTGGCGACCGCACCCCTGACTCGGCATCGGATCCCGTCGCAATCCTCGGCATCGCGAGACAAGCGGAAGGCCCTCCGCACCCAACCGAGGGAGTGCGCGCGTCGATCGCCCCCGAAGAGTCCGATCTCGGGCGTTTCGCTCTTTACGAGGCGACCACCCGGCTCTTGAAGAGAACCGCGGAATCTTGCCCGTTGCTCATCGTGCTGGACGATTTGCACGCCGCCGACGCCGCCTCGCTCCAGCTACTCCGGTTTGTGGCGCACAGTTTGAGGGGTTCTTCGATTTTGCTGATCGGGACCTATCGCGACGTCGAAGTCAAAACGGCCCCGCATCTAAGCGCTATCCTGGCGGAAATCTCGCGCGATGCCCGCACCATCAAGTTGCGCGGTCTGGGCCGAAAAGACGTGGGTGAGTTTGTCCGAGCGAGCGGGGGGCGCAGCCTTGGCGCAGAGGCGCTCGAAGTGCTCTATCGCACGACCGGCGGCAATCCATTCTTTCTTAATGAGACGCTAAGACTCGTGCTCGCCGAGCAGAACCTCGGCAACATCAGCCCTGAGTCAATCAAGAAAATCCTGATACCGGACACGGTTCGCGCCGCAATAAGAAGGCGGATCGAGTTGGTTCCCCGCGCAGTACAGGATGCGTTACGGATTGGCGCGGCGATCGGCGTCGAGTTCGACTTCGCGCTGCTGCAGCGGGTGACCGAACTTGAGGCGGCATCGTTGCACGATGTCGTCGGACAGGGAATCGCGGCTGAAATTCTGAGCGAACATTCAACGACGCGCGGCTCCTACCGCTTCGTACACTCGCTAACCGCGGAAACGATCTACCGGGATCTTGATCTGGGCGAACGATCGCGGCTGCATCAAAAGATCGCGTCGGCAATGGAAATCCTCTATCAGGCCAACCCCGGCCCTCACCTCGCTGAAATCGCGCGCCACTACGCCTCGGCACATGCGCCCGGAGGATCCGCAAAGACGATTGACTATCTCCGGCGCGCGGCGCGTCAGGCGATGGACTCCCTGGCTTATGAGGAAGCAGTCCGGCTGCTCCAAACTGCGCTACTGACCGCTGAGAGCAGCGGCATGGAGACGCTGGAGCTTCGATACGATTTGTTGATGGAGGCGAGCGAAGCACTCTCGTCTTCAGGGCTGGTCAGTCAGGCAAGGCAGGCATTCGAAGAAGCGGGCCGGCTCGCGCGCAGACTCGGCGACGGCGACAAGCTGGCTCGCGCGGCGCTCGGCCGGGCCGGGACGCCAAGCGAGAACGAAGTTGACGAAACCCTGGTGGGAGTGCTGGACGACGCACTTTCCCCGGGCGGAACGCAAGACATTCGGACTCGGGCGAAGATGCTGGCGCGGCTCGGGTCAGAACTCCAATTTAGCCGCGACGCACGCGTGCATTCGCTGACGGCCGAAGCTCTCGAGCTCGCCAAAAAAAGCGGCGACGCGCTGACCAGGATCTACGTATTTTACTGGGGCAACGTCGCGACCTGGTCGGTGGACAACCTGGAGCAGCGGATTTCGGACCTCACTGAAGCGGTCGAGCTCGCCGAGAGTATCGGGAACAAACCCTGGATCCTGAAAACACGCTACATGCGATTTCTCAGTCTGCTCGAAAAATGTGACGTGCTTCGAGCGGATGCGGACCTTGCGCGCTTCGCGGAACTGACCGACGAGCTTCGGCTGCCGTTCGGATGGAAACAGATGGCGCTTGCGGAGCGGGCGCTGATGGACGGGCGCCTGGAAGACGCGGAGAGGTTTGCTTTCCAATCGCTCGAGATCGGCCGCCGTATGGAACGCCGCTTTCGCACCATCAAGCAGGCGTTCAATAGTCTGTCTCTGATTTTGCGCGGCGAACAGGGGCGGATCGCAGAGTTGGAGCCGCTCTATCGGTCCGCGGTCGCGCGACATCCGTCCCATGTCCTGGCCAATTGCGCGCTCGCCTTCTGCCAGGCCGAGATGAATCAGCGTCGCGAGGCAGCGCTCACATTCGACTACATCACGAGCAATGACCTCGAATCGATTCCTCATGATAACACCTGGTACGCGGTCATGGTTCTTCTGAGCGAGGTGTGCGTGTACCTCGATCATGCGGAGCGCGCCGAGGTTTTGTACAACCTGATGGCGCCTTACGCCGAGCGCAACGCACTGCTGGCCGTGCACGTCTGTTACGGGCCTATAGCGCGCCATCTCGGCGCGTTGGCGGCCGTCAATTCGCACTTCGATCAGGCGCAACGACACTTTGAGGCCGCGATCGAAAGCAATCGCCGAATGGGGGCGCGTCTGTGGCTTGCGCACAGTCTATTCGATTACGCGTCAATGCTGCTGCGTCGAGGCAACAGTGACGATCGGGCACTCGCGCTTGAGCATCTTGATACCGCGATCAAGGACGCTTCGGCGGGCGGACTGAAGGCGCTCGGAGAAAAAGCGCTCGCACTTCGAGCCTCTCTGGCTGTTCTGCCGGGCAGTGGTCCGCTTTCGCAGACGCCGGGATCCGCCCAGACCGACAGCTCGAACATTCTGAGAAGAGAAGGCGAGGTTTGGACCATCGAATGGGCCGGCAAAACGTCACGGCTGAAGGACTCAAAAGGTCTGGGCTACATAGCGCATCTGTTGCGATATCCCGGGCAGGAATTTCATGTGCTCGACATGGCCACGCCAGGTGCTTACGCCGGTGAGCAGTTCGGCGAATTCACCGGCAGCGGAGGCGAGGAGCTTAATCAATCGCAGACCCGCGGGTTTGATGAAGGGTATCAGCAAAACGTATTTGGCGATGCCGGCGAGATGCTCGACGCGCGCGCAAAAGCGTCGTACAAAAGACGCCTGGCGGAGCTCCGCGAGGAGATCGCCGAGGCTCGCCAACTGGGCCAGGAGAAGCGCGCTCAGAAAGCGGAGGACGAATCAGACGCGATAACAAAAGAGCTCGCTCGTGCGGTCGGCCTGTCGGGGCGCGATCGGCGAGCGGCCGCAATCACCGAGCGGGCGCGGGTCAATATCACGCGGGCGATCAAGACCACGATTCAAAAAATCGCCACGAGCAACGCGTCTATGGGGCAGCATCTCGCGAAAAGCATCCGGACCGGAACTTTCTGCTCGTATATTCCCGATGCCGGCCCATCGGAAGGCGCCACGCGCCGGGCTGACGCCCCCACGGACAGCGCGGGCTCGAGCTCGATCGACGCGGTGGCGGCAGCGGCGGTAGCTGAACCGGGCGACCTGAGCGCCCATGCCGCGCCCGATGGCACGGCGACCATCTTGTTCACCGATATGGAAAACTCTACGGCGCTGTTCGAGCGGCTTGGCGATCTCCGCGCGCAAAACATCCTGCGTGCACATAACGCGATCGTCCGCGAGCAGGTCGCCCTCCACAAGGGTTACGAAGTCAAATCGATGGGCGATGGCTTCATGATCGCTTTCTCCGGCGCGCGGCGCGCTCTACTATGCGCGATCGCAATTCAGCGGGCCTTCGCCTCCTACTGTCAACAACATACGGCCACTCCGATCCGGGTAAGGATAGGACTGCATGTCGGCGAGCCCATAAACGAAGCCGCTGATTTCTTCGGCAAGGCGGTAATTCTCGCAGCCAGAATCGCCGCGTTGGCGCATGGCGGCGAGATCCTGGTCTCCGCGACATTGCACGACTTGACCGAGAGCGCCGGCGATCTCCGGTTCGCGGAAGTCGGCGAGGTGCAACTTAAGGGGCTTGCAGGAGCCCACCGCATTTACAGGGCGATCTGGTAGGCTCAGGCGCCGATGCCTCTCGAATGCAAACTGAGCGGCGGCCGGAAGAAACATGGATCCCAGAGGGAAGGTAGCGCTAATCACGGGCGGCGCCCGCATCGGTCAAGTCGTGGCGCGCGCGCTGGCGACGCGCGGATGCTCTCTTGCGCTGACTTATCGAGGCTCGCGCGACGCCGCGGAGGCGACTGCGTCTGTAGCAAGGGCGGCAGGCGTGAAGGCGGCGGTATTGCGCGCAGACGCCTTTGACGAATCGCAAGTCCGCGCCGCTGTATTGGAAGCAGCGAAGTCGCTCGGTCGTCTCGACATTCTGATCAACATGGCGTCCATCTATGTGAAGACGCCGAATCCCAAGGCATCCGACTGGTCTGCTGCGCTCGATTCAAACGCGAAGAGCGCTTTTCTGTTCTCGACACATGCGGCGCCGATCATGAAGAAGAGTGGCGGCGGGCGGATCGTGAACTTCAGCGACTGGCTTTCCGCCAGTGGCCGGCCGCATTACAAGGACTACACTCCGTACTACACATCGAAAGCCGCCGTCGCCGCACTTACCCAATGCCTGGCCGTGGAATTCGCCCCCGATATTCTCGTCAACGCGATCGCACCCGGTCCTATCCTGGCGCCCCCGGATCTAACGCCCGAAGAAAATGACCGGGTGATCGAGGCGACTCCGCTGGCTAGATGGGGCGGCGCCGAGGAAATCGCCAAAGCGGTGCTGTTTCTCGTCGATACCGATTTCGTCACGGGCGAGTGTATCCGCGTTGACGGCGGACGCCATCTATTCTGAGAATTTGCCGGCGGCGACGCTCGCCAGCAAAAAGCTGCTCGCCACTAGCCCCAAACTTCGTTCGCAACCTCGACTACAAGCCTAAGCTTTGCGCGCTGGTCCGCAGCCGAGATTCGATTGCCGGGTGCGGTGCTCGCAAAACCGCATTGCGGGCTTACCGAGAGTTGGTCAGGGTCGATGAATTTGGAAGCCTCGTCGATCCGGCGCTTCAGCGCATCTTTAGATTCGAGCTCTGGGAATTTGCTTGAGACGAGGCCCAGCACCACGGTCTTGTGTTTCGGCACCAGGCGCAGCGGTTCGAATGTTCCCGCGCGCGGCGTGTCGTATTCGAGGAAATACGAGTCAACGTTGATCCGGTTGAATAGCGTATCCGCGACGAGGTCGTAACCGCCCTCAGCGCTCCAATGACTCTGGTTGTTGCCGCGGCAGATGTGCATCGCCAGATGAAGCGTCGTGGGGCGTCCGGCAAACGCGCGGTTCATGACAGTCGGGTAGGTCTCGAGCAGGAGCCTCTGCGCGTCGTCACCGCGCTTGCGCATCGGTTCCCAGATTCGCTTGTCGCTGAGCGAAGCCAGGGTGGTCTCGTCGATCTGCACATATCGGCATCCGGCGTCGGCCAGCACCTTCAGCTCACGATGGAACGCGTCGATGATATCTTCCCAGAAAAGATCGAGGTCGGGATATGCCTCCTTGCTGATATTTTGGCGGCCGGCGCGAAAGTGGATGATGGTCGGTGACGGAATGGTTATCTTCGGCGTACGCGACGTCGCCGCGCGAAGGAAATTGAAATCGTCCACGTGGATAGGCTCATGCCAGCGCATCCGTGCTTTCACGCTGGGGACCAGCAGCGGAAGCTTATGTCCCTCACGATCGATGAAATACACTTCGTCGATCGAGGACGGATCGTAGGCGACGGTGCCGCCACCCAGGCCCCGGAAGTAAAAGTCGGAATAAAAGATTTCGCGCCGGTACTCCCCGTCGGTGATCGATTGAAGCCCGACTTCCTCCTGAAATGCGACAACCTCGCGAATTGCGGCATCCTCGAATCTGCGCAATTCCTCGGCAGAGATCCTGCCACTCGCGCGTTCGCCGCGCGCTTTCAACAATTCGGGCGGGCGCAGCAGACTGCCGACGTGGTCTGCGCGAAAAGGAGGATCGTGCGGTGCCGCGGTTGCCATTGAAGCCTCCTGAATAGGTGCGAACCCGCCTAAGCGATCGCGGCGATCCGTGCGACGACCCTGTCCACGAATGCGCCGGCTGATCCAAGGTACGCAGCCGGATCGGTAAGCCGATCGATCTCTGCGTCCGACAGGAGCGGCTGCAATTCGGGATCCTCGCGCAAAATCGCCGCGAGCGAACTGCGCTTCTCGATGGCGCGGCTGCACGCTCGCGCAACCGCGGTATCCGCCGCAGCACGACCGATCGCGGGAACCAGTGCGGTCGTTACCGCCTCGGCCATGATCAATCCGGCTGTTAGATCAAGGTTGGATCGCATCCGTTCAACGTCAACCGTCATCCCGTCGGCAATTGAACGAGCGTGGGCCAACGCGCCGGCAGTGAGGGCGACGCATTGCGGCAACGCGAGCGACTCGCTCTGCCATGGACCGGTTGAGCGCTCGTAGTCCGAAGTCATCGCGCCGAGCATGACCGGGACCAGCGCGTGCACTCCACGCGTCGCAGCCAGGATGTACTCGCTCGCGATCGGATTGCGCTTTTGCGGCATCGTCGTCGAACCGCCGCGGCCATCCTCGTGCGGCTCCGATATCTCCGCGACTTCTGTCTGCATCATTAAGATCACGTCGAATGCGAATTTCGACAAACTTCCGCAGATCAGACCGAGGATCGTGCTCATCTCGGCGAAACCGTCGCGCTGAGCATGCCACGGCAGAATCGGAACGCCGAGCGCGAGCTCGCGCGCGAGCGCTTCGACAACCGCGGATCCATTCGTGCCGAGCGCCGCCAGCGTACCGGCCGCGCCGCCGAACTGCACGACGAGAATTCTGCGCGCCGCCTGGTCCAATCGTTCCAGATGAGTGACTAGCGGAGATGCCCAGACCGCGCACTTGAGGCCAAATGTCGTCGTAACCGCATGCTGTAGATGCGTGCGCCCTGCGATCGGCGTGTCACGATAGCGAACGGCCCGCGCGGCAAGACTTCGCGCGAGCGCCAGTATATCGCGGCGCAGAATCGCGAACGCGGCGCGGAGTTGCAGGACCAGTGCGGTGTCCAAAATATCCTGAGTCGTCGCGCCAAGATGGATGAAGCGGGCCGCTTCCTCGCCTGCTACTCGGCTTAGTTCCTTAACAATGGCAGCGACCGGATAGCCCATCCGGCGGGTACCATCTGCCACGTAATCGATCCGCAGGTTTTCCGCACGGGCGGCGCGGGTAATCGAGTCCGCTACGGTGGCTGGGACCAAGCCCAGCTTTGCCTCGGCGCGCGCCAATGCGGCCTCGACATCGAGCATGAACTGGAGACTCGCGCGATCGGAGAAAAGCGCTCGGATTTCATCTGTGCCGTAGAGCGAACCAAGGATTCCGGAGTCCGCAGGATTGATGCTCATGCAATCGCCCGGCGCATTCAGACGTCGAGAAACACGGTCTCGTTCTCGCCTTGCAACACTATATCGAATCGCAACAGCGGCTGCGGAGACGTGCTCTCGACGCGCGCGATCAACGTTGAACGACGGACGATCGGCACCGCGTTCAGTACAGCATCGGCAGCGTTCGATGGTTCGTCGGGAAAATAGATCCGCGTTACGAGCCGTTTCAGAAGACCGCGCGCAAAAAGTGAAACATTGATGTGCGGCGCTTGCAGGACATTGCCGACCCCCGGCACCGGACCGGGCTTGATAGTGTCGAATCGGAAGCAGCCGTGTTGGTCGGTCGATCCGCGGCCGAATCCGTGAAAGTGAGGATCGATGAGCTTCTCTTGCAGGTCGTCGCGATGGTCATATCGCCCGGCGGCGTTCGCCTGCCAGATCTCCACCATTGCGTCATCGAGAGGCGCGCCGTCGCCGTCGAGGACCCGTCCCACGATGACGATCCGCTCGCCACGGGACTCGCGTCGCGCGAGCGTTTCATCCCCCGATCTCACCAGCGAGGGCTTGAAGAACGGACCGATGGTCTGCGACGGCGTTTGCAACGGGATCATTTCAGCTTTGCGCCGGGGTTGCTCCGCGCCCGCGCAACACGAAGTCAAACCGATATCCGAGCGCTTGCTCCGGAATAGTAACTCCGATATCAAATGATGCTACCAGCCGCTCGCGCGCGGCCGCGTCCGGAACGCTGTTAAAGATCGGGTCGAGTGCAAGCAGCGGATCGCCCGGGAAATACATTTGAGTAATGAGCCGGGTCGCAAAGCTCGGGCCGAAGAGACTGAAGTGAATATGATTCGGCCGCCACGCGTTGTAGTGATTGCGCCACGGATACGCGCCCGGCTTCACAGTCAGGAAGCGATATGCGCCGTCGACGCCGGTCATCACCCTGCCGATTCCGGAGAAGTGCGGATCGAGCGGCGCTTCATGTTGGTCGCTGTCGTGAGCATAGCGGCCCGCAGAATTTGCCTGCCAAATCTCGATGAGGCTGTCGGGAATCGCGCGGCCATCCTCGTCGAGCACGCGGCCAGTTACGATGATACGTTCGCCGAGCGCTTCACCGCCGGCGAAGAGGGTCAGGTCGCCGTCACCGGGGCCAAGGGTGTCACGCGCAAATCGCGGTCCGGTGATTTCGGACAACGTGTGTTCGATTCTCATCGGTTCATGCCGTGGCGCTCGCTTGTGCGTGCTCGCATACGCGCGGTAATCGTACGGCGGATGAATCCCGGGCGCCTCGCGCCGATAGCCCGCCGGCGTGTTCATCGCCGGTCCTCCTTCGCCATCTCCGCGAGCGCCGCTTTTGCAATTCGGAATGCAGAGTTAGCCGCAGGCACGCCTGCGTAAACCGCGACCTGCATCAACACTTCCTTTACGTCATCCGAAGTCGCGCCCGTGTTACGCGTCGCGCGGACGTGCAAATCGAGTTCCTCGTCGCGGCCGAGCGCCGCGAGTATCGCAATTGCAATGATGCTGCGCGTCCGATGGTCGAGGCCGGGTCGAGTCCAAATGTCTCCCCACGCGTGTCGAGTCACCAAATCCTGAAAGTCTTCATCGAACGCCGTCGCATTCTCCAATGCGCGTTTTACGTGAGCCTCGCCGAGGACGCGACGTCGAACCGCCAACCCCGCCTGGTATGCCGGATCTTTTATCGCATGGTTCCTCGTTGGCATCGCATGGCTCCTCGTTGGTCGAGATTCGAATTTTCGGTCTGCCGGTTGCAGATGCTTCTATTACTATCGCGATTCTCATCGCGACCGCAAAAGACTCGCGCGGCGATGTAAACGAGGATTTGATCGAGGGCCGCAGGTCGAAGTAACTTCAAATCGGAGCGCATACGCATATGAGCCGCGAGGAATTTTCTTTCTCGAGCAGTGACGGACTGCAAATCGCCTACTATCGATGGCGTGCGCCGGCGCGCGCGGCCGGAATCATCCAGATTGCGCATGGCATGGGCGAACATGCGCTCCGCTATGCGCACGTTGCCGAGTTTCTGAACAGGTCCG
>JBGPNU010000109.1:0-9668 GCA_041487675.1 Binatus sp. (SeqCode) | reverse complement strand
TGCGCGAATATGGCTGAGTTTCTGATCGGTCGGCTGGAGTTGTTGTTTGGTCGAATCGGAGGCGACGTTTTTCACCCGCTCGGTCGGCAGCTCGCCATCGATCTTCTGCAGCGCCTCTTTCGCGAGCCGCTGCACCATCTGGCTTTGATCCTCGGCGATAACCTTGTTCAACAGCGGGACGGCCGCGTCGCTCCCGATCTCGCCAAGCGCGAAGACCGCAGTCCCACGGCCGCGTTCATCCTGATCTTCGCCGAGATATTGCATCACGGGCAGCGTGCCTTGAGAGTCCCCGATTCTGCCGACGGCGGCGACCAGGTGCAGCTTGACGATCGGTTCGGTTGAGCGCAGGAACAGCATCCTGGACATCGTGGGGACCGCGGCGTTGGCCTCGCGCGAGCCCAGGATGTCGATCGCCTTTATTTTGACCCGCACGTCCGGGTCGGACATCGAGGTCATCAAGATCGGATTTACCCCGGGATCCTGGAGATAGCGCAGTTTGGTCAGCTCGGAGACGCGCACGCTGGGGTCCGCGTCCTTGAGTCCGAGTTCAACGTCCTTGATAATTTTGAAAGGCGTCTCCGTCATCGCGCGCGAGGTCAGGTCGTCAACGCCGGGCTTCACCTGACCCTGATGCGACATCGCATTGCCGCTCAGCGCGCTGCCCAGTCCCTGGCCTCCGTATTGAGCCGCCGCCTGGTGTGGTACGGCAAGGACAGCGCCGAGCGCGAAGATGGTGAACAAAATTGGGGTCTTGATCATTTCCCGGACCTCTGCGATCGGCCAGAATTATTCGCGATCATGACTGACATTGCAAGGAAGCAGGCGGGCGACGCTCGGTCGCAACATCGGCGTGGATGCGGCCCGGGGCGCACGAATGCGCGTGGCGGCGCGATGGCATGCGTCGCGATCGGCATGTTGGCGCTGATCGCGGCCGCGACCGTGGCGCCGATGCCCGGTCATGCCGCGCCGGATTCCGCGCCGGGCGCGTCGGTCCTGCATCCGCATAAGCATCGTCACAAGGGGCCCACTCCAACGCCGACGCCGATGGCGCTGCCGCCGGAAGTCAAGGCAAAGGTTCCGGTGTACAAGCCGGGGCCGGTGCCGTTTCACGACGGCGAGCAGCTCGTCTATGAGGCCACCTGGCTTGGAATTCCCGCCGCCGAGGCGCGAGTCCGTTTCCGCAAAAAGGACCAGAACCCATCGCGCCAGGATCTATCCCGACAAGATCCGACGCAGAAAGACCCGACGCAGAGAGATCCGACCCACAAAGATCCGTCACGCGACGACCCATCGCCGCGCGATCCGTCACGCGAGCGATGGATCGCTGAAGTGTGGGTCCAGACCACGCCTTACGCCGACGTGTTTTACAAGATGCGCGATCACATGCGCGAGAGCATCGCAGAGGACACGTTGCACACCGGTGGGATTCACGTCGATCAACACGAAAACTCGCGCCTCGACACTTACGATGTGACTTTCGATCGGCCCGCCCAAATGGCCACGGTGACGAAGACGAGCAAGCACGGCACTCAAACCAAACAGTTCATCACGTCGGATCCATGGGGGCCGTTGTCGGGCGCGATGATGGCGCTGACCCAGGACCTGACGCCCGGAAAGAGCTACGCATTCGACGTATTCGGGGGCAGCCAGCGCTACGTTTTTTCCTTCGATGTGAAGGAGCGGGAGCGGATTCACACCGCGCTCGGTGACTTCGACGCGTGGCGGATCGTCCCGGACGTCTGGTACGTGAGCGACGGCAAGCTCCGCAGCCAGGCACACGGAACGGTGGTGTGGGTGTCGGCAGACAAGCGGCATCTGCCGCTCAGAATCCAGTCGCAGGCGTTCATCGGGGCCGTGCGCGCGGATTTGATCAAGATCGAGGGTTACGGGCCGGCCGGGAGTTCGTGATCGGCGGCTAGCAAGATCGAGCGGCGCTCTGTCATTCTCGACTGAGCTACTCCGAACGGGGGAAATCCGGCGATGCCGAAGAAGCTCGAGTTTTTCTACGACTGCTCCAGCCCGTGGACCTACCTGGCGTTCAGCAAGATTGAAGACCTCGCGATCCGCCACGGCGCGGAACTGATCTGGCGCCCGATCCTGGTGGGCGGGCTGTTCAACACGGTCAATCCTTCGGTTTACGAGAGCCGCGCCAAACCGGTTCCGGTCAAGGCCAAATACTACGTCAAGGATCTGCGGGACTGGGCGCAATTTTACGGCCTCAAGATTGGCAACCCCAGCGTGTTCCCGGTGAATTCGGTCAAGGCGATGCGCGGCGCGTTGGTCGCCGATGAGCATCGGATTATCGCGCTATACTCGCGGCGCGTGTTCGAGAGTTACTGGGGCGATGATCGCGATATCAGCCAGGACGAGGTGATCCGCGAGATCGTGCGCGAAGTCGGCCTCGACGAAAGGGAATTTTTCACCAAAATTGTTTCCGACGAATACAAAGCCCGGTTGCGCGAGAACACCGAAGAGCTGATCGCGCGGGGCGGATTCGGATCGCCCACGATGTTCGTAGAGGGCTCGATGTTTTTTGGCAACGATCGGCTGCCGCTGGTCGAGCACGCACTTTCGCACTAAGCCGGACGAAGTGACAAATTCGATGGTGCATTGGTCGGAAAACCGCCCGCGAGAGCATTCCCACGATAACTTTCCGCCCCACGACTTGAAGCCGGTGCGCGCATTCGTCGCGATCAGGATGAGCGAGCAGGTCGAGAACGCAGTCGCCGCGATGAGCGACACAATCAAGCGGCCGCGCGACGGTATCCAATGGGTGCCGCGCGCAAAACTGCATATCACGCTCAAGTACCTCGGTCCGGCCGTGGACCCGCATCGACTCGAGCGGCTCACCGCGGGGTTGCATGAAGTCGCGATGAAGACCGCATCGTTCGAGGTCGCGGCGCGTGGCCTCGGTGCATTTCCAAATCTCGAGCATCCGCGCGCAATCTGGGTCGGCCTGCATAGCGTCGAGCTTGGCGCGCTGGCCGCGCGCGTGGAGACTGCCGGCGCTGAGTACGGGTTCGAGCGCGAGAATCGGCGCTGGAGTGGGCATCTGACCATCGGCCGGGTTCGCGATAACCACCTCACGGCCAAGACGCGGGCAGCGCTGCATGCCGCGATGGACACCGAGTTCGGCACCTCGAGGATCGAATCGATCACGCTCTACCGCAGCCATCTTGCGCCCGAAGGAGCTAGTTACGAGGCGCTCGCGACGTTTCTGTTTCATCTGCGTTGACGACAGTTTCGAACCGCTTGAACAGGCTGTGGACATGATTCTCATCATGGATAGAGCTATCGACGCGCGATTGTGGCAAGATTCGCTTCACAACACTCAACTCCCGCATGGGCAAAATCGATGGCGCAAGAGATCAAAAGCAAAGCTCTCGACCTGGCGCTGAGCCAGATCGAAAAACAGTTCGGCAAAGGCTCGATCATGAAGCTCGGCGAGCAGGCTATTTCCGCCGATATAGCGGTGGTGTCGACCGGCTCGCTCGGGCTCGACGTCGCACTCGGCGTAGGCGGATTGCCGCGCGGGCGGGTGGTCGAAATCTACGGACCGGAATCATCGGGCAAGACGACGCTCGCGCTCGAATGCATCGCAGAGGCGCAGAAGCTGGGCGGTACCTGCGCGTTCATCGACGCCGAACACGCGCTCGATGCGGCATACGCACGCAAGCTCGGGGTCAAGGTCGAGGACCTGCTCATCTCGCAGCCCGACAACGGCGAGCAGGCGCTGGAGATAACCGAGACGCTGGTGCAATCGGGCGCGATCGACGTGCTGGTAATCGACTCGGTGGCGGCGCTGGTGCCGCGCGCGGAAATCGAGGGCGAGATGGGCGAGCCGCAGATGGGCTTGCAGGCGCGTCTGATGTCGCAGGCGCTGCGCAAGCTGACCTCGATAATTTCGCGCTCGCGCACGATTGTAATCTTCATCAACCAGATTCGGATGAAGATTGGCGTGATGTTCGGAAATCCGGAGACCACGTCCGGCGGCAACGCGCTCAAGTTCTACTCGTCGGTGAGAATCGATATCCGGCGGATCGGGACGATCAAGAACGCGACGGAAGTAATCGGCTCGCGGACCAAGGTCAAAGTGGTGAAGAACAAGGTCGCGCCGCCGTTTCGCGAGGCCGAGTTCGACATCCTGTACGGCACGGGAATTTCGAAGGAAGGCGAACTGGTCGATCTCGCCAGCGAGCACAACATAATCGAGAAGCTGGGCGCCTGGTACTCCTACAGCGGCGAACGAATCGGGCAGGGGCGCGAGAATGCGCGCGATCTGCTGAAAGCGAATCCGAAGCTCGCCGACGAGATCGAGGGAAGAGTGCGCGAGAAGCTGGCGGCCAAGCCGGTCGCGCCGCCGCCCGCCGCGGCGGTGGATGGGGCGGAAGAGACGCCCGCACCGAAGAAGAAGGGGTGACATTATTGCCGACAGGACTTGTAGTGTTTGCTAAGGTTTGATAGGGTTTCGAATGGGCGCGAAGTCGTCTTCCGGGTTGCTCAGCGATTTCCTTACGGTAAGCGCCGCAGCTTCGTACTTGGGTGTCTCGGCTTCCACTCTTCGAAACTGGGATCGCGCCGGGAAGCTAGAAGCGTATAGGCATCCTCTCAACGGGTACCGGCTGTATAATAAGAGGCAGCTCGATAAGCTGCTGGCAAAGGTCAGCCGAGGAAAATGGGGATAAATGACAGCCTCGTAAGCTTGGGACTCGACTTGAAGTCCCACCAGATTGGTCAGTCCCTGCTGCTCTATGGCGATTGCTTCGACTGGCTCGCGCGCCTGCCGGAAAACTCGATCCACGCGATCGTAACCGATCCTCCCTATGGTGTGAAGGAATTCGACGCCCGCGAACTCGAGAAACGCGCCAGCGGGAAAGGAGGGGTATGGAGAATTCCACCCTCCTTCGACGGTTCAATCCGGGCGCCACTACCACGCTTTACGGCGCATTCTGAATTGGAACTTAAGCGACTGTCCAGGTTTTTCGAAGATTGGTCGCGGCTGGTCCTTCGCGCGCTCCGGCCCGGAGGGCATGTTTTTGTCGCTACTAGTTCCGTCGTGGCGGCACTCCTTTACGAATCCGTGCGAAAGGGAGGCCTCGAGTTTCGCGGCCAAATCATGCGAACAGTTCGCACGCTGCGTGGTGGCGATCGTCCCAAGAACGCACACGAGGAATTTCCTGAGGTGTGCGTTATTCCCAAGGGGTGCTATGAGCCTTGGGGTTTATTCAGAAAGCCAGTTCTGCCGGGAATGACAGTAGCCGACTGCTTGCGAGATTTTCAGACTGGCGGCCTGCGCCGGCTGGCGAACGGAAATCCTTTTGAAGATCTAATTCCAAGCGAACGGACACCGGCGCGGGAAAAACAAATCGGCGATCATCCCAGCCTTAAGCCCCAGAGCTTCATGCGGCTCCTGGTGTACGCCTCTCTGCCTCTGGGAACCGGGGTAGTGGTCGATACATTTATGGGGGCGGGCGCGACTATTGCCGCCGCGGAAGCGCTTCGTATCTCGGCGATCGGAGTTGAACGAAACGCCGAGTACTGGAAGCTGGCGGTCTCGGCTATACCTCGCCTCAGAGCGTTAGAGGTCCCGGGCGTCGATGAGCTGTGCGGCATTGGTCAGAGAGGCCTGTTCAACGGACCCAAACGTCCATCAGTTTCGCACGGCAAGGTTACTCAGGCGAGATAGATCCAATTGCTCTTGAGTTTTTCTTCGCCCGTTTTTGTGACGGCGGCAGTGATCGTCCGCCGGCTGGTCTCACTTCGGCCCGAGAACTTCCAGTCGGTGACCGCTAACTTAGCCAAGTAAACGGATCGAAATTCAAACGGGACGGGCTCAGCGTCGTGCGCCGAAGAGCTGTTGGCTTTGAACACGAATACCATGAGCCAGCATGCCTCCGCGTTGTGCCCTTGCCAGCCGCCTGGATAACGAGACGCCTTGACCTCGATGCCCGCCGGTCCGTGCAGAACCAGATCGTCAGGGTAGCGCTTTCGCGGAACCAAATCGGGATGACCGTTGTGATACCGGTTTTTAACGAGCCCCGGACAGTATTTAGGTATGGAGGAGACAATGAATTCGCCAACGAGACTCGAAAAGTTCGCCGGCATCATGAGCATCTCAATACGCGGCAAATCACGGGTCCTGATCTGATCGTTCAGGAAGCCCAGGAAATCGATGAATGCGACCATCGATTTTTGCACCGCTTTGACCGTGCATCCGTAGGGAAACTTTGAATGTGCATTGAAGCGGCCTGAATCGACCGGAATTGGGGCGCAAGCTGCTTTTTCTAATTCAGTCTTAGACAGGTTGCTGATCCCCCGACTGCGCGGAGATTAGGCAACAAATCGTGTTGATGCAACCCGGCCTCGGTCTAGGTGTCACATCGCCAGGTGGAAGTGGGCGGCGATGGCGGGGCCGTTGTGCGATAGGATTCGCGAGAGCGCGAACAGCAGGCCGAATAAGGCGCCGAAGATCCCGCCGTTGACGCGTATCCAGTCGAGGTGAGTGCGGGTCTTCGATTCAATCTGAATCCTGATCTGATCGTCGTTCAATTGGCCCAGGTTTTCCCTGACCATGTGAGTTATCTGGCCGCGGCTCGCCTCGACCGTCCTGCCAACCAGAGCGTCGATCAGTCGCTGGGCGAGTTTATGCGCGTAGCTGTCGTGGTCGTGGAGTTGCTCGCCGAATTCGTGGATCGCAGTTTCGAAGGTCAGCAGGAGTTCAGGATCGTTTCGCAGTTCGGGCAGCCGTTTACGCAAATTCGCCGCGATCCGCGAGGTTATGGACTGCGAGCCAAACCGGTTGATGACAGAGTAGATTCGAGTGAAGGTTTTTGGGAGCGCTCTTTTCAAGATTGCTTCGAGGCGATCGCGATCTTCCGGCGATTCCATGTACTCAATCGCACGGTTCAGGATGCGTTCGAGGCCGGCCTGCCCGAGCAAATCGTCAAGTTTGATCTCCTCGAGAAAAGTACCGAGCCGCCCAACCAGGTCCATCTCGTTCAGCTTGCGGCCGATCATCAGTGGCGTCAGCCATTCGTTCTCGATGGTCGCGGCGATTCCGTCGATCAGCTTCGCGCGATTTCTCGGCAGCACGCCGGAATTCGGCAGGTACCAGCGGCGCTCGAAAATCATCTTGAGCGCGATGTAGTCGCATAGCCCGCCGATCAGCGCCGCCTCCGCAATCGAGACCGCAATCTCGGCGCCGGTTCTGAAATGAGTGAACATCAGAACGGTCCAGCTGACGACGTAAACGAACGCTGAAAATGCCAGCGTCAGATCACCCTTGTGATCAAGAAAAAAATCGGTGTAGGAGGGCGCCTGGCGGACGCGGGTCTGGGCGTTGATGCTGATGTCCATGGATCCAGTTTGGCCGACCTTTTGGGTTTGGCCAACCGGTTCGCGCAGTCAAAAGGCTGCTTGCGAAACCCGGGCGAACCTGAGATGGACTGACTCGCATCGGACTTGCGATTATTCATTTGGACCTGTCGCTCAAATAGAATCAGGACTGCATGCGCTGGACTACCGCAAAGATCAGGCAATCGTTTTTGGATTTCTTCGCCGCGCGCGGTCATACGATCGTGCCGTCGGCGTCGCTGATTCCCAGGGGCGATCCCACGTTGTTGTTCGTCAACGCCGGGATGGTTCCGTTCAAGGACTACTTCCTGGGCATCCGTACGCCACCGAGTCCGCGCGTAGTCAATTGCCAGAAGGTCCTGCGGCTCTCGGGCAAGCACAACGATCTGGAGGCGGTCGGCCGCGACACGTACCATCACACGTTCTTCGAGATGCTCGGCAACTGGTCGTTCGGCGACTACTACAAAGAAGAAGCGATCAAGTGGCATTGGGAGCTCATCACCAAGGTTTGGGAGATTGACCCGAAGCTTTTGTGGGCGACGGTTCACAAGGACGACAAAGAGGCCGAGGACATCTGGCTGAAGCTCGGAGTGCTTCCGCGCGAGCGGATTCTGCAATTCGGCGACAAGGACAATTTCTGGGAGATGGGCCCGACCGGGCCGTGCGGTCCCAACTCCGAAATCAGCATCGACCGCGGCGAGGCCGCGTGCCATCCGGAAAAGAATCATCCTAGGGATAAATGTTTCGTGAACGTCGACGGGTGCGAGCGATTCATCGAGATCGGCAACCTGGTTTTCATCCAATACAATCGCGACGCGAGTGGCGTGCTGACACCGCTGCCGAAGAAGCACGTCGATACGGGCACGGGGCTCGAGCGCACCGCGGCGGCATTGCAGAGTATCGAGACGGGTCGGCTGCTGGGCGACTACGACATCGATCTGTTCCAGACGATCATTCGCAGGATTGATTCGTTAGCTGAAACACGGAGAGTACTCGCTGCACGCGGGGCCGTCGTACCCACAGTGGACGGCACATCCTTCAGGGCAATAGCTGACCATGCTCGCGCGATTTGTTTTCTAGTTGCCGAGGGGCTACGCCCGGGAAATTCCGAGCGCGAATATGTGCTGCGTCGGATCATCCGCCGTGCCGCTCGGCACGGACGATATATCTACATTTATAAGCCGTTTCTCGGAGAGGTATGCGAAGAGGTGATCCTAGCTATGAGAGATGCCTATCCGGAGCTCCAGAAGGAGGCTAGGAACATCGTTCAAGTAGTGACGCAAGAGGAGGAGCGCTTCGGGGAAACACTTGACCGAGGACTGGAGTTGATCCGGAAGGAGCGCAATCGCTTAGAAGACGTCACTGGCCGGATGCTTCCAGGAGAAGTTGCTTTCAAGTTGTACGATACCTATGGATTTCCGCTGGATTTGACGCAGGACGTTCTGCGCGAAGACGGATTTGAGGTGGATGTCGAAGGCTTCGACCGTCTGATGGAAGAGCAGAAAGAACGCGGACGCGCCGCGCGGACAGACGGAGCTGTTCAATTTTCAGTGGTCATCAAAGGCGCTCCCTCGCAGTTTATCGGTCACCATCGTTACGACGCCGAATCTGAACCTCTCGGAGGAGGAGAAGATCCGACGAGCAAAGGAAAATTCGTACTCTATACTGCCGAGACGCCCTTCTATCCTGAAGGGGGTGGGCAGGTCGGCGATCGAGGGGTCATCGAGTCAGATCGAGGAGTGATCTTCGAGGTTCAAGACACCCTAAAGGTCAATGACTCGATCGGGCACATAGGTAAATTTCTGCGCGGCAATATCAGCGAGTTCCTGCAGAGCAAAGTTCTGAAGCTGAAGGTCGATCGTCTCCGGCGCGACGCCACGATGCTGAACCATTCGGCGACGCATATCCTACACTACGCGCTGCGCGAAATCCTGGGCAATTCGGTACATCAGGCGGGCTCGCTGGTCGCGCCGGAGCGGCTGCGCTTTGATTTCGCGCACACCGGGCCGGTCAAGGACGACGCGCTCGCGACGATAGAGGAGGAGATCAACGCGCGCATCCGCGAGAACGCCGAAGTCACGATCGAGGAGATGGCGTACGACGACGCGATCAAAGCCGGCGCGCTCGCGTTTTTCGGCGACAAGTACGGCGACCGCGTGCGGGTGGTGAAGATGGGCGATTTCTCGGTCGAGCTATGCGGCGGCACTCACGTCTCGCGCACCGGCGACGTCGGCTTTTTCAAACTCGAAGTGGAATCGGGCGTCGCCGCAGGAGTGCGGCGAATAGAAGCGGTGACGGGACAGGGCGCGCTCGAG
>JBGPNU010000108.1:0-9739 GCA_041487675.1 Binatus sp. (SeqCode) | reverse complement strand
TTGCCCGAGCCTTTGCCGGCCTCGTTCTTGCCCTCGCCAGTGCCAGCCTTGCCCTCACCGTTGCCCGCGCTTTCCGATTTGCCCTGGCCGGTTCCCTTGCTGCTATTGCCCTTTCCAGTCTGCGCGTTCGACTTGCCGGTCCCCTGATCCTTGCCTGCCTGCCTGTTGTTGCGTTTTTCAGCCGCCTTTTCGGCCTGCTGTATCGCTTCCTGGATGCGTTTCTTTTTTTCTTCGGGAGGAAGCTTGGGATTTTCAAGCGCATCGGCCGCTTCGCGAATCTTTGCCACCAGCGTGGAATCATCGGGGGCGGACGACGAACGAGCAATCCTGACCGCGATCGCGCGCAACTTTGCCGCCTCCGCACTTTCGGGCGACGGCGCCCGCACCAGCCCGAGCGTCGCGAGGATCATCGCAAGTGCGACCACGCCTGCGAGGATCGATGAACGCCTGAGCGGCTCGCCGACTTCCAGCCTGAATTCGCGCTTGGCGTCGAAGCCCTCGAAGCACGCGATCGCGCGTCGCCACAGGACCGGGAATAGCGGCGTGCGCCGCGCGCGGATGCCCTCGGGGCCCATTGGATTCGCGAGCGTCGCCAGCGTTACGATTTGCTCCTGGCTGTCCAGCAGATAGTCCAGTTCCGCGGCTGCGCCCAGGAAATCGATGCGGCCGCGGTAGGCGCGAAACGCCAGCACCGCTCCGGTGACGAGCGCAATCGCACCGACTGCGAGCAGTGAAAGGCTGAGCGCGTCGGCGCGATCCGGCGCCATCGAGTAGCCCCATTTCGTCCACGTGAGATCGCCGATCGGGCCTAGCAACAGCCCGAGCGCTATTGCGGTCAGCGCCGGCCCGACCGCGCATAAAAAAACGCGAATTGCCGCCAATCGCGCGATACGCGCGCCGGCGCTGCCGATGATCTCAACGGGATTTGGCACAGGATGAAATTATAGCGTACTCGGCCAAGAAGCCTACTCGATCTGGATGCGACCGTCTAATCAGGCCGCCGCGAGCCTTATATTTTCCGATATTCTCGGCTATTTTCCCGCCGGGCTTTTCGGGTCTCGGCCGGCTGGACTAGCGAGCCCCTTTCGCTCGCCTGCGATCACCCGCTTGTGCTCGTCGAATGACTTGGAAAATACGTGAGTGCCGCCTTCTCGCGCGACAAAATATAGAAACCCGGTTTGGGTTGGATAGAGCGCCGCTTCAATCGATTTGAGCCCCGGATTCGCTATCGGCCCCGGCGGCAGGCCGGTGAAGTCATAGGTATTGAACGCCGATGCGCTGTGAACGGCGGCCGCGGCCGATTCGCCGGCGCCATCCAGTTCGTACTGCGCGGTCGGATCCGATTGCAGCGGCATATTGAGCCTGAGCCGGTTGTAGAACACTCCCGCGATAAGCGGCCGTTCGCTCGGCGCTTTGGCCTCCTTCTCGACCATCGAGGCCATCGTGACCAGCCGGCGCGCATCGAGTCCCATCGCGAACATCCGCTCCTCAATCTGCGGCGTCAGCACGGTGTAGAATCGCGCGAGCATCGCCTCCAGCACGTCGGCGGTCTTCGCATGCGGTGAAAATCGATAGGTCGCCGGGAACAAGTATCCTTCCGCGCCGAGGGGCTCAAGTCCGAGCGCCCGCACTATCGCTCCGTCGCGCGCCGCATCCTCGAACTCAGTCTGGCAGCCGAGCCCGGACTGTCCCACGCGCTCGGCAATCTGATGCACCGTCAGGCCTTCAGGAATCGTAATCGTGATCACTATGAAATCGCCGTTCACCAGATGGCGCATCACGTCGGGAATCCGTTCGCCGCCGTTGAATGAATAGTCACCCGGCTTGATTTGATTCGCGGTCAGGCTCATGTGGCCGTAGAACCGGAGCGCAAGCGCGCTTCGAACCACGCCGGCTTCGGCCAACGCGCGGGCGATTTGGCGAAATGGCTCGCCCTTTTCGATCGTTACTTCACGCGGCGGTGCGAAGTGCCCGGTAGGACGGAGCCAATAGTATGAGAGCGCGGCATACGCGGAGATCGCGGCGATCGCAACTACGACCAACGCGGCCGCGAACTTCGATCTCCTGGTAGGTGTATCCGGCATCGACTTCGACCAGTCGGAGAACTTTCAGCGGATAAGGCTCCGCGCAATCTATTTTATCCAATTTGAATCGGAAGACCTAAAGCTCGCGCGACCACGCTGTCTCCGATCTCGGATCTGAACACTCTTGTTCACGGGAGTCGCCTCTATTGATTTGCCTTGCCTCCGTCGCTAGACGTTCGGAGAGGGCCGACAACAGGGGTTTCCAAGGAGACAATTTGATTACAGAATGGTCGGTCGAAGAACGCGATTTGCTCGCTGTTCAAAACCTTCTCGAACACGTCTCCGGCAACTTGTTCGTTAGCTCTCGGATTCAAGACAACGTATCCGGGCCGCCGCCAGAATTCTTCAGGGAGGAATTCTGGCGGGTTATGTTGGGTTGTCTACTAACTACTCAGCAACGGTCGGGACCCGGCGCTCCGGTGAACCAGTTCCTACGGCGCAGACCCTTCACACCTGCGCTCCGCGACTGCATGCCACGAACTGTCGAGTCTATCGTTTCGGAGGCTCTCACCACGTCTGGAGGCTTGCGGCGTGCACCTACAATTGCCCGCGAGGCAGCGTTCAATTTCCGGCGACTAGAGGACGGAGAATGGGTAAGAGTCGAAGCAGAATTTGAACGTCTCATTGCCCTTCGACGCCGTGAGCCAAATGCGAGCGATGTCCACGAGGAAAGACGTGCGGCGGCTTTCGTCGATACCTTTAAAGGCTTCGGTCCGAAGCAATCGCGTAACTTGTGGCAATGGTTGGGATTGACTCGTTTCGAGATTCCCTTGGACAGCCGGGTTACGCGTTGGCTCAACGAAAACCGAGTATTTCCATTCATCTTGTCAGCGCAAGCGTTGAACGATTAAAACTACTACGCCTACGTGATGACTGGCATTCAGAAGTTATGCGCCTCCGCTAACGTTCTGCCGTGCGTCCTCGATGCTGCAATCTTCGCCAGAGATGAACACAATTGGACTCAAGATGATCTCGACTACTGAATCAGTCATTCGGGTTGTTGGAGATGGTACGCCTCCTGTGCGAGAGATAACCGGAAGGCCCGTCAGTTCCAATTTGTGATCTTCAGGACCTCAGGCTGGGGCAACTGCTGATGGCAGGCGTCGAAAAAGTCGCGCGTCACACGGTTCATCAACTCGTCTCGATCACTCATGCTCATCGGCTCTTCGACAACGAGAGGCGACTCAATTTCTCCGAGGTCATCGGCTCCTGGAATGAGATATCCGATACGCAACGGTATGTCGGTCGCGCCGTTCGTGCACCTGACTTCCAGTGTCATCGCGTATTCGCACTCGGGCACGCCGGCAGCGTTGGCGAAGGAGCGAGCCGCCTTCACCACGTTCGCGACCGCGTCGAGTATCCATCCAAGATAGAACATGTTCGTCAGCTTTCCTGATTGGGTGTTCTCGGACGTGACCCAGCGTAACCTGCTTCGGATCTCGATGACACCGTCGCAAGAAGCGCTAAACCAAGTGGTGCGCCTATCCTCGTGGAATTCCCTTCGTGCTCCGCGAAACACTGGTATCGGAGCTTGGCCACCGTCTTGGAATGGATGAAGAACGATGGGCGTGGTTCCCGCTATAAGTGCTCGAAACTGCTCCACTTTGAGAATCTCGTTCGCATGATTGTTAACGCGATCCAAAAACAATCGTTCACCAACCGGAACGGCCGTGACGCGTAGGCCGATGACTCCGCCGTGATATTTGCCAAGCGGCTCGAGCCATTTGAGGAATTCTGTCCGCAGACGCTCGAACCGCGCATTGAGTTCGTCTATTCGACGGCTCAGGTGAATCGTTAAATCCTGAATTTCGCGCATGCTCATCGGAACCGACTCGTCGCCTCTGCGAACATAGCAGTGACGGTCACTGGACCGATGTGGGGCCGATCGAGATTGTGGAACGCGGAAGACGACGATTCCCGAACCGTCATCTTGCGTTTCGATACCCCTAGAATTCAGCCCGGGAATCGGGGGATCAATACTGCTGCTCGCGGAGCGCCTCAAGCGCTCTGCGAGATCGACGCAGCCGCGAATCGGTTTAATCGATTTCGCGACGGGCGGCTTTTCGTCCGATTCCTCGATACCAAGAATGAAATTGCCGCCCGCTGTGTTTGCGAGAGCTACGATCTCCTTGAACATCTCTCGCTTTGCGTACTTCGTAACGTTTCCGCCAGTCAGCCAGGGATCAGGTGTCCCGTTTTCCCCGGGCAACGCTTCATTAAATTCGAGCGTCTCATTTTCGGGCCAGCCGAGCAGGTCCTCGATGTCGGCCTTTGTCACCGTTTCCAGAGGAATTTCCAAAGCCTGCAGCATCTCCATCACTTTAGCACCTTTTGCGATGGAAAATTTTCAGCGCGAATCGATTCCGCGCGAACTTATTTTATCAGTCTTTGGATCGATCGCTATTTTCGCGTAAAATCTTTTTGGCGTGCGATTGCATCCAGCCCTCGAGTATTACCGCCGCCGCTATAGCGTCGATCGCCGGCTTCCTCGCCCCTTTCCTGATCGGCATACCCTTGAGCCGCTCCTCGGCTTCGAAACTCGTTAGTCGCTCATCGAACATCTCGACCTTCACGCTGAATTGCGCTGCCACCTTGTCGGCGAACGTCCGCGCCGCGCGTGCGGCGGGTCCCTCGCTGCCGTCCATGTTGAGCGGCAACCCGACCACAAAAGTCGTCACCTCGCGGCCGCGAAGCATCGCCGCAAGGGCCTCGAGGTCGCGCTTAAGCGAGCGTCGCTCCACGACACCCACCGGATGCGCGCCCATCGCAGCCGCGTCGGTCACGGCGACCCCGATTCGGCGCCGCCCAAGATCAAGCGCCGCGACCGTCATTCGGTAGTCCGTCTAATATCTTCACGATTTTTTGATTCGACGCATTCATCCGTGACTACCGCAAGCGTCATGTGTCACCGATGTACCCGTAATGACGTTACGATATGTCATCCCAGTAACCGCCAGTGTAAAGAAATGACAGCACGGGGTTGCGTTGGGTAGCCGAATCCCCTAGCGTCGGTCACGATGCTTTCTCGGGGGAGAAACTTCGTGGGCGTTCCTCGTGCGTTCACTGCCATGGCCGTAGCTCTGATTGCGACCGTAGCCGCCTTGTTTCTTTTTTTCGGAGTAAATTCTGAGCCTTTTTCCTCGCCGCTCGACCAACTGGGCTCGCAAATGGACGCGGGAAAAGACCGTGAAAGCCCTGACCTGGTTGCCAAGCCTGATTTTGCCGAGCCTGCCCCGCCGTCGATCACCATTAGCACGATGCTCGATCGAACCGCGCCCATCGAGAGCTACCTGCGCGAAGCCGGGATGGAGCGCGACGACGCGCGCCAGTGGGCCTCGTATATTCAGCGCATCACTGCCAACCGATATTTTCACAGCGGTCATCCGCTGACGCTCTACAAGGATCCCGAGACCGGCGAGATGCGTGGCCTCAGCTACGACCTGGACGATAAGACCACCGTCACCGAGGCCAGTCTCGGCGCCGGCGTGCTTAAAGCATCACTGCGGCCCATCGAATATTTCATCCGGCCAATCAAGCTGACTTTCGCGGTCAAGGACAGCTTCGAGCGTGCCGCCGCCGAGAACAAGATACCCAGGCCGATCGTCGAATCGCTCCAGAATGCATTCTCGGATCGCCACGATTTGAATCGTCTCGCGCCCGGCTCCGCGATCAAACTGATTTACCAGGAAAAGGTCAGCCGCGATGGTACATACACCCTGGTCGGCGACGTCGAGGCTGCGCAAATCCGCTTTGGAAGCCGTACTCTGACCGCGATCTCGTTCCTCGACGAGCACGGCCGTGCTCACTTGTATGACGAAGGCGGACGCGCGCTCGGTCCCCAGTTTCTGCGCTTCCCGCTGAATTTCAAATACATTTCCTCCGGTTTCACCTTCCATCGCTATCATCCGATTCTTCATGAATATCGCCCCCACGTCGGCGTTGACCTGGTTGCCCAATATGGCGAGCCGGTCAAAGCCGTTGCCGACGGCAAGGTTCAGAGCGCGGGATGGCAGGGTGAACTGGGCAATTGCGTGCGGCTCGAGCATCAGCACGGGATGGTCAGCATCTACGGTCACCTGTCAAAGGTAAGCCCGGGAGTGAAACCGGGCAGCTACGTTCGCATCGGGCAGGTAATCGGAAACGTCGGTTCGACCGGACTCTCGACCGGACCTCATCTCCATTTTGCGATGGAAAAAGCGGGAACCTACGTCAATCCGCTGACCGAGAAGCTGGGCGAGAATCATCCGGTCTCGCCGCGGATGCGGGCGCTGTTCGACGATATCAAGGATCGCTACCAGGCCGCGCTTTCCGAGCTTCCCGACATGGGCAGTCATCTCGTGGCTGCCGGCGCACGCAAACCCGCGATCTCGAAGTTTGCCGACATGTACCACGTTTCGTTCGGGCGCATCCCCGGAAAAAGCGCCTCACGGCGGAGGCAGCGACTCTCGAGCAACTCGACCGGCGGGATGATCCACTCCGTCGGGGCCGTCCCCGACGCCGACGGCGCGCTCTAGCTGGCTTCCTACTCACACCATCTCCCATTGGTTCCCTCTCCCGTTGTCGGAACAGAGTGAGCGAAACCCACACTGGGTTTCGCGCTTCCTGTGTGATTAAAACGGGAAGTCCGAAACCTGCGTGAGGTTTCGGCATCTCCGGTAAATTAAATCATGCGCGATCATATCGACAGCGATTTCTTCGACCCTCCGCTCCCGCGAGCGTTTGGGCATCGCGGCAGTGCCGGCACCCATCCCGAAAACACCCTCGAATCATTTCGCGCCGCCGCCGCGATGGGTGCTGCGTATATCGAACTTGACGTACACATGACTCGCGACGGCGAGATCGTCGTGGCCCACGATGACCACCTCGCGCGGATGTGCGGGCTCGAGCGCGCAATCCCGGAGATGAGCTGCGCCGAGGTTGCGGCGGCTGACGCGGGCCGGATGTTTACCCTTGACGGCGCGAGCTTTCCCTTCCGGGACAAAGGCATCACGGTACCGCGGCTCGGCGACGTGCTCGCTGCATTTCCCAAACTTCGGTTCGTGATCGAAATCAAGCAGATCACCCCGAGCCTGGCCGCTCCGATGCTCAAGGTGATCGATCGCGCCGGGATGCGCAGAAATGTTCTGGTCGCCAGCGAGCATCAGGATCCGCTCGATGAGGTCCGAAAGCTCGCGCCTGAAATCCCGACCAACTTCTCGTATCTCGAATCGGGGCTCTTTCTTCAGGCGATGGTGGCGGGTGGCGCGAACTATCTGCCACCCGGCGCCGCGCTCCAAATCCCGCGCAAGTATGACTCCTGGCCGCTGGTCACGCCCGAGAGTGTCGAGTTTGCGCATCGCATCGGAGTCGAAGTCCACGTCTGGACCGTGAACGAGGAATCCGAGATGACGGAACTGCTCGACATGGGCGTCGATGGAATCATCAGCGATTTTCCGCGCCGCATCCTCGATCTGATCCGTAAACGCGCGGCTGCCGCATACTGAACCCGCGTCGCCGGCCCTTTCCAGTTGACCGCGAGCTTTGTTACGATCCGCCCGCTCATCGAAGACGCTATCGCGGGAATCGAAAACTCTTTCGCGGGAAGGAATAGCTATGAAGCTTGACACCGGCCTCTCGACTCGCAACCTGCGCGACGTTCCTGCCGCAGCTCGCGCCGCCGAGCAGGCCGGATTCGATGCGGTATGGATTCCGGAAGCCGGCAACGACGGCTTTCTCCCCGCGGCGCTGATCGCCGAGCATACCAAACGAATCAAGATGGGCACCTCGGTCGCGATTGCGTTTCCGCGCAGCCCCATGATCACCGCCGCGGTCGCGTGGGATCTCGCCGGCCTTTCGGAGGGCCGCTTCATCCTCGGCCTCGGCACCCAGGTCAAGGGTCATATCGAGCGGCGCTACAGCACCAAGTGGGAAGCGCCGGTGCCGCGCCTTCGCGAGTACATCGGGGCGCTCCGCGCAATCTTCAAATGCTGGTCGGAGGGCGGCGCGAAGCTCTCGTTCCAGGGCAAGTTCTACAACTTTTCCTTGATGACGCCGTTCTTCACTCCGTCGAAGCATAATTTTCCGAATGTTCCGATTCATATCGCCGGCGTCAATGAGCACATCATCCGGCTCGCCGGTGAGCTGTGCGAAGGTCTCCACGCGCATCCGTTTAATTCGCCAAAGTATCTCCGCGAATTCGTGCTTCCCAACGTGGAGAAGGGCCTCAAGAAGGCCGGCCGCTCGCGCAAGGACTTTGAGATCCAATCGACTGCGTTCGTGATCGTCGGCCGCACCCAGGACGAAATCAAAAAAACCCGCGAGGCCGTGCGCCAGCAGATCTCCTTCTATGCGTCCACCCGAACCTACAAGGTCGTGCTCGATATGCACGGATGGGGCGACGTGGCGCAGCGGCTCAACGACAAGGCTGCCAAGGGCGAATGGGCCGCGATGGGCAAAGAGATCACCGACGATATGCTCGACGTTTACACCGTCTCCGGCACCTTCGACGACATCGCGGACAAGGTGATGCAGCGCTATGAGGGCCTGCTCGACCGCGTCGCCTTCTACATCCCGTACCGCGCGGGAACTGACGACGCCGAGTGGAGCAAACTGGCCAAGCGATTTAACGGCTGAGTTTCGCCGCGCGCAAGAAACTTCCCATGATAGACTTCCGGCAGAACAAGGAGAAACCTCGATGAGCAAGGTAATGTTCAAGACATTGGCCGTGATCGCGGCCACGGCGGCCTTTATGCTTCCAGGCGCGACTCGCAACGCATACGCAGCCGATGCGGCGCCGTCCGCAGCCGCCGCGCCCGCGCCAGAAGAGCTCGGTACGGTCAATGCGACGCTGGTTTCAGTCGAGATCAACGACGTCAAGTTCTGGTTGCCCAGTTCCCTCACCGTCGAGCAGGGCGACAAAGTAAAACTCACCCTGAAAAATCAAGTTCCCGGGGCCTCCAATCAGCACGGCTTCACGATTCCCGGCTACAACATCACCGAAGTCGTGACGCGCGGCACCCCGAAGACAATTACCTTCGTCGCTGACAAGGTTGGGGTGTTCCCATATTCATGCCAGTTGCATCCCGCGCACGTCGGCGGCCAGTTGATCGTCGTGCCGAAGAAGTAGCCGACCATCCATATTGAGCGGCCTCTCGCCACTTGGGAGGCCGTCAGTCGATGCGATAGGCGCGCGAAACGGCTAGGCTGAATCGCTGATGCATAGCGTCGTTCTCTATGCGCGCTCATCGGAGTGGCGTGCCGTAATCGAGCGCGCGGACGAATTGATCGCTTCGCCAAACTTTCGCGCGCTCAAATCAGAAGGGAGGACGCTGGCCGGATTTCTCGATCTGCCCGGCACCGGCCCAGTCTTTATCAAGCGCGTCGATATCTCTTCATGGAGCCGTGGAATCTACGCGCGAATCCGCGGGTCGCGCGCCGCACGATCGCTCGCAGGCGCCGCGATGCTCGCCGCACGAGGCCGCGCGCATCCGGAGCCGCTCGCCGCAATGGATTCGTACCAGTTCGGCGCAATTCGTGCCTCGTACATCTTGAGCCGCGCGATCCCCCGCGCCGATACGCTCAGCCGCTTCGCGCTTGGCCCCGGAGAGATCAAAGGCCGCGATATTCGCCGCCGCAAACGAATTTCGGATACCGTCGCAAAGGAAGTCCGGCGCCTC
>JBGPNU010000107.1:0-9788 GCA_041487675.1 Binatus sp. (SeqCode) | reverse complement strand
GCCGCGCGGGCCTACGACGAAGGTATCGAGCGTCACGATCGCGCGGCGGCACGCGACGAGTGGGCATCGACGGGCGTGCGCGAGGAGCACGACTTCGCGCGAATCTTCAGCAACTTCTATTTCGGCTGCGAGGCCGATGACTTGAGCGTCTATCGCGCGCTCGACGCGCGCGGCAACCCGATGCGCGCGCGCCTTCAGCCGATTTTTTCCTCCGACATTGGGCATTGGGACGTGCCCGATATCTCGGCGGTCCTGCTCGAGAGCCATCGCCTGGTCGATAAAGGCATTCTGACCGACGCGGACTACCGCGACTTCGTATTCACCTACCCTGCGCGGCTCCATCTCAAAGCGAATCCGGGATTCTTCGCGGGCACGGCAATCGCCGGCTCGGTCGCCAAGTTGGCAGCCAAATTGGACGTCTAGGAAAGCAAGTCTATTAGATGCTGTCGATCGCGCAGAGACGCGACTGGGACGAAAAAGGCTTCTTTATAATCCGTGGTTTCGCGTCTTTCGTTCCCGGTGCGAATCGGGCATCACGTGAAGGACGCGGAAGTCCGGACCCATCGATCGGATTCCGGAGAAGTTCGGCCGCCAAAATCCGGTCCACGACTTCATGAAAATCGAGCGCCCCTAACCCCCACGCGACGCTCTTAATAGCCGTGTGCCAGTGGCACCGCCCTGACAGGAGAGGCCGGCGCCCGTCATCGACGCGCTGGGTGAGGGTCGGCACGCAACATTTCGCGCAGCTCGACTTTTTGTGTCAAGAAGGACTGACGCTTCCGCCGCGTACGAGGATGATCGTTGAGATGCAGCTAGTCGCTACGCGCGCGAGGCCTTAATCTCGAAGCGCACGCCCTCGCGGCGCTGGAGGAAGCTGACGATCTCGAAGAGATTGTCGGCGCGCGGGTTGCCCGCAGGTCCCAGCATTCTCATGAGGCTTTTGGAAGGGATGTGTGTAGCTTCGGCGAGGTCCGTAAAGCCAAGGGTCGCGTTGATGTAATCGCGCAGGATGGTCTTGGCCGTGGCTACGTCGCCGGCCAGCATCGCTTCGACTCCTTCGCGGAGAAGCTCTTTTCGGAACTTGGGATCACGCTCGACGCGAGCGCGAATGGTTTCCTTGAAATCGCGAGTGAGCGGCATGGCTAAAGTCTCCTACTTCCTTCTCTCTTTCCCGACGGGAAGCGCGAAACCTGCGTGAGGTTTCGCATTCTTACTCCGGATGCCAGGCTCGCCCCATCGCTTATGGTAACATAAGCGTTACCATTGTCAAGGTCGCGTCGATGCGGGGTTATTCTCCTGGCGGTGACCTGGCAGATCGCGTCAGGCGAGCGACGCGATCAATCGCTCGAGGGCCGGCTGCAAATCGGCGAGAGTGGGAATAAGCCGATGATACTCGACGCGGCGGCCCACGCCGATGAAATGCATGCCCGCGCTCTCGGCCGCCTCTCGATCCACCGTGCTGTCGCCTACGTAAACTGCCCGCGCCGCATCGACGCCCGCGCGTTCCAGGCACAGTTGCAGGATGTCCGGGGCGGGCTTGGGACGGACCTTGTCGAGGGCGCTCGCAACCGCGTCGAACACTTCAGCGAGGCCAAGGTGCTCGATGAGCGCGGGCACGGTAGCCGATCGATTTGTCGCGAGAGCGAGTTTGTAGCGCCGCTTGAAATCGAGCATGAACGGCCGCAATTCGAACGGCGGCCGCATCATCCGGAAAAACGGAGTCTGATCCATGTTGCGCGTAAGATCCTGCATCATGCGGAGTTTCGCCGCGTCGCCGCGGGCACGGGCTGCAAAAACCTCGCCGGCGGCGTAAGAGATCGCTGCAATCTCCTCATTGGCGTCCAGCGGCGGCTCGCCTATCTGCGCAAAGATCCAGTTGTAGTAGGCGACGTTCGATTCATCGGAATCGAACAGCACGCCGTCCGCGTCGAACATCACCAGTTCAATCATAAGGAGAACAACCTAACCCCTAATCCCTTCCCATGTGGGAAGGGGAATAATCGCGGGCGGAGTTTACCCTGGAGCGACATCGAAGGGGCCTGTTGGAAAGTATGAATGCGGAGGAGAAATCCTGCGTTGGGTGCGGAGCCTGCCCTGAGCTTGCCGAAGGGTGCTGGCCCCTGCTCAGCGCGAGGCATGGGTTCGATCGTTTCGCGCGATCCGACGCGTGTGCGATCGACCCGCAACGCGAGGAATCGCGATCATTTCCCGCGCCACGACCGGCTCACCGCAATGCGAACAGACCATATCCAGCGAGGTTTTCGCGCCGCAACTACGATGAATCAGAGTCATCGGCGGGCCTGACTCGCCGCTAAGCCAGGTGTCGCCCCAACGCATCATTGCAACCAGTATGGGATAAAGATCGAGGCCCTTTTTTGTGAGCCGGTACTCGATGCGCCCGGTGTCTCCGTCGCTGCGCACGCGATCCAGAATTCCATCGCGCACCAGGTCGCGCAGCCGCGAGCTCAGTATGTTGCGCGCGATTCCGGTGCCCTGCTGAAACTCGTCGAAGCGATGGCGTCCGAGAAATGCCTCGCGCAGCAGCAGCATCGTCCATCGCTCGCCGACCACTGACAGCGTGCGCGCGACCGAGCAGTTCATCGATTTGACCGAATCCCATCGCATCGGCGTCTCAAGTTTCCCCAACCTAAATTTAACACCTCGCCCGGCATTTCCCCCAAAGCCGGACGCGGTTAGACGTTTTTATAGTTGCACTTTGAAACTTGGTTTTCCAGCCGCCGATAACAGGGCGCCGAGATGCGATTTGCGTTTTGATTTGCAACGAACGCACGTGCTTGCTAAATATCGTGGTTGCAAAATGAAACTAACGATAAGGCGCATCCGGATGGCGCCGGGCGCGTTTCAGGAGGAGGCCGGCGATGGGCAAACAGATCGAATTCTACTTCGACTACGGAAGTCCGTTCAGCTATCTCGCCGACACTCAGCTTCCAGCGCTCGCTCGGCGCACCGGCGCGGATCTGGTATATCGGCCCATTTTACTCGGCGCGATTTTCAAGGCGACGGGAAACTCGTCTCCGATTTCGATCCCGGCCAAGGGCAAGTACATGGGGATGGACCTGCAACGATGGGCGCGCCACTACGGCGTCGCGATGCAGATGAATCCACATTTCCCGTTCAACACGATTCGCCTGATGCGCGGTGCGATTGCGGCGCAGCGGCAGGAACGATTCGCCGCATATCATCCACAGATGTTCCGGGCGGTGTGGTGCGAGGGCCGCAACGTTGGCGAGGAAACGGTATTGCGCGAGGTGCTCGAAAGCGCGGGAATAGATCCGGCGTCGATCGACGGTGACGAGATCAAAACCCAGCTACGCTCCAATACCGACGAGGCGGTAAGCCGCGGTGCGTTCGGAGCACCGACTTTTTTTGTGAATGGCGAGATGTTCTGGGGCAACGATCGTCTGGATTTCGTCGAGGATGCGCTCAAGCGAGCGTAATTCCGCAACAGCGCCAACGCATCCGTCGGCGCGGGAGTTAGTCTCACATGGCAGAGTCGAATCGCCGTCCAGTTTGCGCGGTCGTTGGTGTCGGCCCCGGCTTGGGGCTTGCGTTGGCGCGAAGGTTTGCCAAAACGTACGCGGTCGCGCTGGTCGCGCGGGGTGCGGACAAGGTGGTTTCGTTCGCGAAGGAGATCGAGGCCGGCGGCGGTAGAGCGCTCGCGGTCGCGGCAGACGTATCCAAATCCGAGGGCATCGCCGCTGCGTTCGACAAGATTAGGAGCGAACTCGGCGAGGTCGATGTGCTCCTGTATAACGCCGCGATGCGTCCGTTCGGCAAGCTGATGGACACCAAGCCGAGCACCTTCGAGAACACCTGGCGGGTCTGTGCGTTTGGCGCGTTTCTGGCCGCGCAGGCGGTGGTTCCCTCGATGCTGAAACGCGGCGGCGGCGTGATCATCTTCACCGGCGCAACCGCCGGGGTGAAACCATTTGCCGCCTCGGCGGCGTTCGGACCGGCGAAATTCGCGATGCGCGGGCTGGCGCAGGTAATCGGACGTGACTTGCAGCCGCAGGGAATCCACGTCGCGTACGTGAACATCGACGGCGCGATCGACATGCCATTCATCCGCGAACGGTTCCCGCATCTCACCGAGGACGACATGCTGAAGCCGTCTGCGATCGCGGAGACCTACTGGAATATCGCCCACCAGGATCGCAGCGCGTGGACTCACGAAGTTGACGTTCGTCCCTTCAAGGAGAAGTGGTGAAGGCCTGTCACCGCTGAGATTTCACAAGTCGCTTGACTGAATCTACTTGAGGCGCCGGAGCCGGTTTAGCCTGTTTATCGATCGCGAGCGTCGTCTTGCCGGTTCCATCGAGGCCGAATCGCTTGATGACATTCGCGAGCTTCTCCGGCGACCGGACTGGCGTCGCGCACGCCGTTCCTGCGCATACGAATGCGAGTGGAACTTTCTCGCCCGCGCTGGCCGCGAACATCGCTTGAGCCGCGGCCGGCAACCCCGCCGCGACGCCGCGATTTGATTGAATCGTCGTGACGATTTTCCCCGGCCGATAACACGCGAGCGCCGTCTTCCACAAAGCGGCTGCGCGCGGATCGGCTTGCGGTCCGACTATCGCTACGATCGCATTCCCATTTTTGCGATACTCGAGCGCCAGACCGAGCGTCGCGACCGCGTTGCTCATCATCGATTTCGCTATCGACGGCACGCTCGCGATCAGTTCGTTCGCCGCCTTCGCATAGCTGTCATTGCCGGTGAGCAATCCGAGCTTGTCCGCCGCAATCGCCATCGTCGCCTGCACCGACGGCATCGGCATGTCGTAAAACACTTGCGCACCGGCCTCGGACTCCGCAATCACAGTGCCCTTGTCGGTGCTGCTCAGATTCACAAGCAGACCCGAGCCGGGCGCACGAAAGTTCTTGAGAATGATCGCGGCCAGCGCGCGCGCCTCGGCCAGGTACTTTTCGTCGGCGGAGAATTGGTAAGCATCGACGAGCGCATCGAGCAGATAAACCTGGTCAGCGACGAGTCCTGCGACTTGAGCGCGCCCATCGGACCATACGTGGTAAACACTTCCGTCCGGCGCGCGCAGGTGGGCGAGGATGAAGTCCAGGTCATTCAGCGCGATACGTTTGAGACTCTGATCGCCGAGCGCCGCCGACGCGGTTAGATACGCATCCGCCATCAATGCGTTCCGATCCGTCATCACGGCACGATCGACCTGCGGCGTCTTGCGATGCTCCCGTGCGGCTCGCATCGTCGCCGTAGCCTTCGCGATCGTCTCGCGCGCCTGTGCGACAGAAATCTTGAGCAACGATGCAATTTCGATCGAGTCCATCGCGCGTCTCAGCACGATTCGCCCATCGGGTGCGAGCGCGGGTGTATCCCGCATCCCAAAATGAAGAATCGCGACGCGCGCCTGGTCGGCTGGGATTGCGCGCCTGACCTCCTCGATCGTCCAGGTATAGTAACTGCCGTCGTCGCCCTTGAATGAATCCGCGTCCTGATGCGAGTAGAACGCGTGCGTCTTCGGATCGAGCAACTCGCGATTCACGTAGCCCGCGATCGATCTCGCGACCTCGGCAAATTCCTCGTCGCCGCTCGCCTCGTACGCGTCGCAGTACGCTTGCAAGCCCATCGCATTGTCGTATCCGAGCTTTTCGAAATGCGGCACGCGCCACTCCGAATCGGTCGAGTAGCGGTGAAACCCGCCGCCCAGTTGATCGAATACTCCACCGGCCGCGATTTTTCGGAGCGTGTCGAGCGCCATCGCGGTGAACTCAGGATGCCCGAAGAATCCATGCGCGAGCGCGAGCTTAATGGCCGGGAAATCGTAGAATCGCGGTCCCGAGCCGGCCGCGAAACCCCCCGACGCGCGATCGTAGGAAGCGGCAAGGCCGGCCAGCGCTTGCGCGCGCATCGCCTCGAGTCCACCGTGCGCCGGCTCATCGCGGCTGATCGCGGATTTCAGCTTTGCCGCGGTCGCATCCGCCTCGTGCTCGATCGCGGAGCGCTCGGTCGCATACACGTGCGCGATCCGCTTGAGCAACGGCGCCATCGAGGAATTTTCTCCTCCGCTCCCATTCGGACCGGCGCCCGGTCGCGGTGGAAGATATCCTGCCGCGAAAAACAACGCGCCGTCAGCGGTCGTGAAACACGTAAGCGGCCATCCGCCCGCACCGGTCAGATGCGCGGCTGCGTTTTGGTAGTAGCCGTCGATATCGGGGCGTTCATCGGTATCGACTTTCACCGGCACGAAATTTCGATTCAGCTCCGCCACGACTTCCGGGTCGGCGTAAGTCGTCTGGTCCATCACGTGACACCAGTGACACCACACGGCGCCAATATCGACAAGCATCGGACGATTGAGCCTGCGCGCGAGTGCGAACGTATCTACTCCCCAGCGCTGCCATCGAATGGCACTCGATGCAGCCTCGCGAAGATAAAGGCTCGCGGACGACCTAAGCGCCCCAGCGGGGAGCGCGTCCTCCGATTGGTCCGCGAGGGAGGGCGGTGAAGCCGCGGCAAGTGCCAGGGAACTTATGATGCAAACGATCGCAAGTGAGGCAAGAATTGTTTGCGTTGACTTCCACCAGCCTCCGCGATAGCTGGAAATTGAAACGCGGCGTCGCGGAGCGCCGTATGAAAAATCGAGAGTAGCCGGAAATAGTTTTCGCGTTGGATTCAAGTATGGATGCCACGTCTAACAACCCGGACCATCGCCGCTCGGTTCCATCATGAGTGGAAGATCAGCAACTCGCCACCGACCGCCGAGATTCCAGAATCGCCCGGCGAAAGTCATCAGGATGCCGACTCCCAGAGTGGTCCGCCGGCGTCGAGCGATCAAGGCTGGATTCGGACTGCTGCTGCTCTCGCTGATAGGCGCGATAATCGCGCGGCTCTACCTGATGCGAACCGCGCCGTCTTCGCCCGAAAAAGTATCCGGGCAGACCGAGCAGGAAACCGAAATCATCGGCCTGGTGAATCAGGAACGGACTCGCGCCGGGAGAAAGCCGCTCAAATTCTCGCCCCGTCTCGCGGTGATTGCGCGCGGCCACAGTTACGACATGGCGATGCGTCACTACCTCGCCCATAGCAGCCCCGAAGGCGTCGCACCCGCCGACCGTATCGGTGGCGTCGGGATCAACTACCGGGTGGTTGGCGAGAATATCTACATGGATGACTACGCCGATTCGCGGGAGGCGCCGCGGCGCGCGATAGATGGATGGCGCAAGAGCCCGGCGCATCACGCCAACATCGTATCTGGCGAGTTTACCGAAACCGGCGTCGGAATCGCGCGTTCCGCCGACGGCAACACCTACGTCACACAGGATTTCGTCCGCTAGCAGGACGCCCCAGGATGGACTTCGCCGAACTCGCCGCGCTTGCGGGAGGTCACGCGGAAGCGCGCGCGATCCAGACCGCGCTTAAGCTTGGAATTTTCGACACTCTCGAGCACGCGGCACTCGACGCCGCCGCGCTCTCCCGAGCGACTGGAACCAATCGCCGTGCAATCGCAATCCTCGCCAACGCGATGGTGTCGCTGGGTCTGCTCGAGAAGCGCGCGACCCTTTACGATCTGACCGCGGTATCGCGGCACTTCATGCTCAAGTCGTCCGCCGAATACCTTGGCGGATTGATCCTCTTCGACGAGGCGATCTTTGAAACCTGGGTGCATCTGGAGCAAGCGATTCGGACCGGCGCTCCCGCGCGCAGGCCCGACATGTTTCAGAGCCGCGCCGAAGAAACCGAGCGGTTCATCCGCGCGATGGACAGCCTGACCCGCGCGCGAGGTGACCCGCGCTACGTCGCGGAGCGGCTCGATCTGAGCCGCGTCTCGATGGTCGCCGATGTCGGTGGCGGTCCCGGAACTTACGCCGCCGCGATGCTCCAACGATGGCCCCATCTGCGCGCTGCAATCTACGATCTACCTGCTACGCTGGAAGTTGCGCGCCGCATCCTCGCCGAGCGTGAGCCGCGGGTCTCGGCGCGAATCGATCTGGTCCGCGTCGATTACCTGTACGACCAGATTCCGGGCCCATGCGGAGCCCTGTTCATGTCGAATATAATCCACAACGAGGATGAAGCCACCAACGCCGAATTGTTGCGCAAATGTTTTCGCGCGCTCGAATCGGGCGGCCTGATGATCATCAAGGACCACATCATGAATGCCGATCTGACCGCGCCACGGTCAGGAGCGATTTTCGCTCTCTACCTGCTGCTGACGACGCGCGGCCGCGACTACTCGTTCGACGAAGTTTCGGAGTGGCTCGGCGATGCCGGTTTCGTCGATATCCGGCTCGAAGCGCTGCCGAGTCCGCCGTTCACCTCGTCGATGGTGCTCGCGCAAAAGCCGTGAACGCGTGAAACACGCCTTAGGATTCAGAATCGCGCTTGCGGCGATCGGGTTCGCGCTCACGATCGCGTGCTCGGGATGCGCGGCGGGCGCTATCGGCTTGGTGAGTACCGTTGCCCCGATGGTCGCCGCCGGCAGTGCGCAGGTCATCGGCTCTCAAGTCGCGATGAGAGAGTCCGGCGGAACCGGAATCCCGAAAGACGAAGAGTCCGACCGATGCGATCAACTTCTGCGTGTTCCTCCCGGCATTGAAGAAGTCCGCAAAACCAAGGACGGATTGATCGAATCGCGCCAGTGGAAGATCGCCGAGAATGCGGGTGCTCCGGTCTGGATGCTGGTTGCGGAGAAAAGCGCGCCGGAGGACGCATGGCAGCCCAAGCCCAACATCACGCGGCTCAATTTCAATCCACCGCTTTATCAGATGCTCGCGCCGGACAAACCTCAGTTTCTGGCCTACGCTCCAGCGGAGGTCGTCAACCCGTATGACAGCGAGCAGTTTGACTCGATGACCACGGCGTTCGGCGCCGGGGTGGGGACCTTCCAATGGCGTGGGCGCGCCTACAGTTACGTGATCGTCAAGGAACTGCCCTGCTTCAAGCCGGCCAAGTGAAACTGGTTTTGCTCCACGGCCGGCGTCTGATTCGATCCCTTACGATCGTTTTCGCGCTGGCGGTTATTTTTCCGGTGGCGCTATTTGCCTTGAGATCGTACGCTCAGAACATGACCGCGAACCATTCGCATCCGGACCTCGATCCCGCATCGTGGCCGGATAGCTCTCTCACGATTACCACCTTGGGCCACGCCGCTTTGCTGATGAACTATTTCGGTACCCGCGTTATCGCCGACCCGAGTCTGTTTTCCCGCGTGGGCCTGTCTTTCGATTCTATCGTCACCATCGGACCGAAACGATTCGTCGATCCTCCGCTCGCTCCAGCCGAGTTGCAGCAGCTCGACTTGATTTTGATCACCCACGCGCACATGGACCATCTCGACATCCCGTCGCTGAAGTCATTGCCAAAGACCGCGGTGGTCGTCGCATGCGAGAAGTGTTCGAGGATCATCGCGCCGCTCGGTTTCAAAGATGTCCGTGAGCTCAAGTGGGGCGAGACCACAATCGTCAAGGGTCTCACGATTCGCGCGATGGGCGCGCGCCATTGGGGACGCCGATGGCCTCCGTTCGGCGAAGACTACGGCTTCAACAGTTACGTGCTCGAAAAAAACGGACGACGGATGCTGCTCGCATGCGACAGCGCCGAGACCGATCTGTTCGCGAGCGTTGCCAGCAATCCTCCCGAAGTCGCAGTGTTCTCAATCGGCGCGTACGACCCGTGGATCTACAATCATGCGAATCCGGAACAGGTCTGGGCGATGTTCCAACAGACGGGCGCCCGCTACCTGGTTCCTATTCACTGGGGCACGTTCAAACTTTCCATGGAGCCGATGGAGGAGCCG
>JBGPNU010000106.1:0-9800 GCA_041487675.1 Binatus sp. (SeqCode) | reverse complement strand
GGCGCAGGTGATCACCGCGGGCATCGCGGCTTCGACTTCCTCGAATCCTTCATCGCTCTCGCGTTCGGCGCGAAGCATCCTGCCGTCGAGTTCAAGCTTTCGAGCTCCGGTTATCTGCGCCGCGCCGATTAACTCGGCGATTTCGGGACCGACCTGCCCGGTTTCCGCGTCGAGCGAATATTTGCCCAGCAGGATGAGATCGAATTTTTCGCGCGCCAGCCAAATCCCGAGCGCCCGTGCGGTTGCGAGCGTATCCGCGCCGGCGAATGCGCGATCTTCGAGATGCACCGCGCGGTCCATGCCCATCGCGAGCGCATCGATCAGCGCGGCGCGCGCCTGCGGCGGTCCCATCGTTACAACGGTTGTCTCGGCGGTATGACGATTTTTCAGCTCGACCGCGAGCGAGATCGCACGCAGGTCATATGCGCTGATAACGTTGGGTCCGTCGCGCTTGATGGTCTTCGTACTGGCGTCGAAGTTGGCCTCTTCGACGAGTGGGATCTGCTTGATGCAAACGGCAATCTTCAGCACCGGCGATGCTCCTTGTCGGCACGAGGCTAGTTGAGCGCGTCGACCGGATGCAACAAAAGCGAATTTGCCTGTTTTACGGCTTACGGGCGCGGGCGCGATCAGGTAGTTTCGCGGATGTGATTTTGCTTCGCCTCGCGGCGGTCGCCGCGTTCTCGCTCTTCGCGCTTGCGGTCGTGTCGCCGGCGAATGCGGCGCCTCCGATGCGAATCGTCTCGCTCGCGCCGTCGGTGACCGAGACCTTGTTTGCGCTGGGCGCCGGACCGAGCGTGGTTGGCGTGTCGGATTACTGCGACTATCCTCCCGAGGTGCAGAGTCTGCCGCGGGTCGGTTCGTTCCTGACCCCTAACCTCGAAGCGATAATTGCCGTTCGCCCCACGCTGGTAATTGGACTTGGACTGTCGTCGGACGTGCGCCAGATACGCGCGCTGAAATCGATGGGTTATCCGGTGCTACTCGTCAGTGACGGCTCGCTCGAGGAAATCGATACAAGTATCGAAGCGGTAGGTGCGCGAATCGGCCGCCAGATCGATGCGCACCATCTAGTCGCGCAGATTCGCGCGCAGATCGCCGCGGTTCGCGAGCGTCTGTCAACTGTAAAGTCCGAGCGCGCGCTGATGCTGGTGGGTCATCAGCCAATCGTCGCGGTCGGACGGGGCACCTACCTCGACGAGCTTTTGCAGATCGCGCACGCCGAAAATATAGCTGCCGCCGCGAACGAGGAGTGGCCGCATCTCAGCATGGAGTACATCATCGCGATGCGTCCCGAAGTGATCCTGGACGGTTCGATGGGCAACGACCCGTCGTCATCGAGCAACTTCTGGGATAAGTATCCGACCATCCCAGCCGTTCGCGAGCATCGGGTCTTCGGTTACCCGGAAAACCCGATTCTTCATTCCGGCCCTCGAGTGGGACAGTCGCTCGAGATGATCGCGCGGATGATTCATCCCGAAGCGTGGCGCGATGCGGCCGAGGCCATCAAATGAGTGCGACCGCCGGCAATCCTGCGCCGCATGCTCCCGGAAAAGCGCCTCATCGGGATGCGGATCGAGTTGGCGCGGCGCATCTAACCCGTGGCCGTCTGCTCTCGATATTGGGGGCGCTCTTCGTCTTGTTGATCGTATCCGCGGTTGCGGCTGCGTCCTTCGGCAGCGCACACATCAGCCTCGCGCGCGCGTTCGCCGATCCGATGAGTCCCGATCACGCGATCTTCTTCGGCGCGCGGCTTCCGCGCGTCCTGATGGGCGTGGTGGTTGGCGCGGTGCTGGCTGCGGTGGGAGCCGCTCTGCAAGCGCTGGTCAGAAATCCTCTGGCCGAGGGAGGCATCCTGGGAATCTCCGGCGGCGGCGCGCTCGGCGCGATAATCGCGCTCGTGATGTTCGCGAGACTCGGCGGCGGCGAGGCGACCGTTCCTCTCTGTGCATTCGGCGCCGCGCTGCTCTCGACGGTGGCCGTCTATCGGCTCGCGATGGTTGACGGCCAGCTTGAACCGTTCACGCTGCTGTTGGTCGGTGTGATCTTCAATGCGTTCTGGGGCGCGGCAATCATGCTCGTAAACAGCGCGGTGAATTTTTACTTCGCGCACAGCATCCTGTTCTGGCTGATGGGAAGTCTCGAAGCACCGACCTATCGCGAAGTGACGATCGTCGCCGGATTCGGCGCCGCCGGCTTTGCGGTCCTGATGCTTCGCGCGCGCGACATGAACCTTCTTAGTCTTGGCGACGAATCGGCTGCCGAGCTCGGCGTCGACGTGGACGCGCTGCGGCGCACAATCTTCGTCGCGACCTCGGTGATGATCGGTGCGGCGGTATCGGTCAGCGGAATCATTTCATTCGTCGGACTAATCGTTCCTCACACGCTCAGATTAGTCTTCGGCGCTGACCATCGGCTGCTGCTCCCGGCATCGCTGATCGGTGGCGCCGCGTTCATGGTCGCAGCCGATCTGGTCGCGCGGGTCGCGATCGCTCCCGCTGAAATTCCGGTCGGCGCGATCACGGCGCTGTGCGGCGGCCCATTCTTCATTTATATGCTGCGCCGCGAGGGGAGGAGGCCGCTCTCGTTATGACGGCGGCCAGACCCGCTCCGGTGACTGCGATGCGTGCGATTGCGGTTCGCGCGGGATACCCCGGCGTGCCCGTGCTTCACGGTGTCTCGCTCGAAGTGGCGGCGGGCGAGATGCTCGCGATCGTGGGGCCGAACGGCGCCGGCAAGTCCACGCTGCTCAAGGTGCTGGGTGGTTCGATGAAAGCGACGGGCGGAAGTGTCGAACTGTTCGGCCGCTCGCTTGATTCCATCGAGCGCCGCGAACTGGCGCGCACGGTTGCTTCGGTCGGACAGGAAAATGCAGTGGCGTTTCGCTTCACCGTACTCGAGATCGTATTGATGGGACGCGCGCCCCATCTTGGCGCTTTTCGCTTCGAAACTCCTCATGATCTCGAAATCGCAACCGCGGCGCTCGAGCAATTTGACCTGTTGCATCTGGCGGGACGCCATGTCCAGGAGCTGTCCGGCGGCGAGCGCAAGCGCGTGTTCCTTGCGCGAGCGCTGGCGCAGGAGCCCAAGATTGCGCTGCTCGACGAGCCGACCGCATTTCTCGACTTGAAGCATGTCGCCGAAATATTCGCGCGCTTTCGCGAACTCTCCGCGCAGCGTGGGATGACGGTGGTTGCGACGCTGCACGATCTCAATGCCGCGGCGCTCTACGCTGATCGCGTGCTGCTGCTGAGTGATGGCGGCTCGGTCGCGTACGGCACTCCGGCCGAAGTGCTGACCGCGGAAAATCTCGAGCGCGTTTACGAAACCGGCGTGTATGTCGGGCGCAATCCTTCCACCGGCGGCTTGATGATTCTACCGGCCGCTCCGTCAGCTGCACGCGGATAATTTTAATAGCTGCTCCGGCGACGAATCCGTGAGTCATTTGCCCGCTTCGCCGCATGCGGCTACCCTATAATTGGATGTGTTGGATGTCTTCTTCTGTGGCTGGGTCTCTCAATCTGGTTTTCGACGCCGACGACACGCTATGGGATTCGAATATCCATTTTCTCGAGGCGTTCGATTCGTTCGCCGCGGCGGTGGAGAACTCGGGGCTCGGTCTCTCTCGCGTGAAGATTCAGGATGCGGTGCGCCGCGCTGAAGTGCGATTGATCGAATCGCTCGGCTACGGACGCCGGCCCTACGTGAGGGCGCTGCATCAGGCGGCTCAAGAACTTGCGCCATCGGATAATCAGCATCTGCGTGACGAGATCGAACGAATCGGCGCGTCTCTCATCGAACGCGATTGCGCATTGCTGCCCGATGTCGAACCGACATTACGCGAGCTCTCGCAGCGCCATCGACTATTGATGTTTACCAAGGGACAGCGCGACGAACAGTTGCAGAAGCTCGCGCGGTCGGGGCTCGCTTCGCTGTTCGATCGTGTCGAGACGCCGCGCGAGAAGGATGTCGATGCGTACCGGCGGCTTGTCCGCGATGCGGATCTCAATCCGGCAGCCACTTTTATGATTGGGAACAGTCCCCGATCGGATATCAATCCCGCGGTTCGAGCCGGATTGCGCGCCGTTTACATACCGCATCCGCATACTTGGGAACTCGAGCACGAGGAAATCGCAGAGGCGGACGGGATGATTATCGAGCTAGCCTCCTTTCGGAGCCTGGTCGAAGTATTCTAGTATTGCTAATTCAATGTCCACGGCTGAACTAATAGACCATTCACCGCACGGCAAGCCGAGCCGCGACAAGCCTCTTGAGAGCGCGGTCGGCCGAGCCAGGTTAAAGCCCCCGCTCGCGCTGCGTCCGTTGCATCGGATGTGGCGGCGAACGATCGATGATATCCAAGTGTCCGAGGTGGAACTGCCGGTGCGCGGGCTGCCAAGCGCGCATCGCGGACTGGTCGCGTGCCAAATCAGCGACTTCCATGTCGATCGCGACGAAGACCTCGAACGATTGGCGCTTGCGGTTGAGAAAATCAATCAGCAGCATCCCGACCTCGTCTTTCTGACCGGCGATTATTTCTCCGGTCCCGACACGATGAAACGCTACCTCGGCGCGTTTCGCGATGCGCTGAAGAATTTGCGGCCGCGCTCTGGAGTGATCGCGATTCTCGGCAATCACGATCATTGGTCGTCGGCCGATCGAATCACTGACGCGCTCAAACGCGCCGGCGCAGACGTGCTCGCCAACGAGAGCCGCCGCCTGACGCTTCGCAGCGAAAAGCTTGTGGTCGTCGGGATCGATGATTTATGGTCGCGGCGCGCCGAGCCCGCGCGCGCGTTTGCTGACGTAAAGAGCAGCGACTGCACCATCGTTCTCGCGCATAATCCCGACACCGCTCTCTACGCGCGCCATCTCAAGCCCGGCGTGATGCTGTCTGGCCACACCCATGGCGGTGTCGTGCGGATTCCGTTTTACGGTTCGCCGCTCAAGTCGATTCTGAGAATCGGCAAGCAGTTCTACTCGGGCCTGAACCGCTACGAAGATTTCTACATCTATACGAATCGCGGTCTCGGCACATTTTGGCTCCGAATCCGCATCAATTGCCCGCCCGAAGTATCGCGCTTCACTTTGACGCCTTTCGTCGATGGCGTTCACGGCGCGAAGGCTGGCACGATCGGAAAGTCGCGTCCGCCGAAACGGGTCCGCGCCCGCCGAACACCACGGCCGAACTCCCCCCGGCCGCATCGAAAGCACGTCTAGCCGCGAAGGGGGCCGCGATGCTCGATCTCGCGATCGTCGGCGCAACCACCGTCACGCCCTCCGGCGTGGGTCCCGGCGATGTTGGCGTAAGCGGCTCAAAAATTACCCAAGTCGCGCCGCCCGGCAGGCTCGAATCCGCGCATCGCAAGATCGATGCGCACGGGATGCTCCTGATTCCAGGCGCGGTCGATTCGCATACGCATCTCGATGCCGAAATGTTTTCGCTGCATACGATCGATGACTTTGAATCGGGTACAGTCGCCGCGGCAGCCGGCGGCGTCACGACAATTGTTGATTACGCATTCCAGGCGCAAGGCGGATCGCTCGCCGGCGCGATCGAAAAATGGACCGCCAAGGCGCAACACCGCGCGACAATCGATTACGGATTTCATATCGCGCTGCTGGATCCGTCGCCGGAAGCGATCGCCGAAATTCCGCGCGTCGTCGATCGCGGTGTCACCAGCTTCAAGATTTTCATGATGCAAGGTTTCGAGAATCGTGCGCGCGATTATCTTCGCGCGTTCAGAGTCGCCGCTGAGAGCGGTGCGCTGCTCGCAATTCACGCCGAGGACGAGCACCTGATCGGATTTTGCACCGAACGCCTGCTCGCCGCCGGTAAGGACGATGTCGCTCATTTCGCCGCCAGTCGGCCACCGCTCTCCGAAGCCGCCGCGGTCAGACGCGCGCTGGCGATGACTGAGTTGTCTGGAGCGCCCGCTTACTTCGTCCATCTGTCGAGTCGCGATGCTATCGCCGAGATCCGCCGGGCGCGCGCCGCCGGCCGCATAGTGCTTGCCGAAACGCGGCCCATCTACTTGTACCTGACCGAGGAGCGGTTTCTCGAGCACGACGGTGCGAAGTACGTGGGCTATCCTCCGCTGCGCAGCGCGGAGCATCGCGACGCCATTTGGGAAGCGCTTTCAGATGGCACCATCGACGTGGTCGCGACCGACCATTGTAGCTGGTCTCTCGAGCGCAAGCTGTCCGCGGATCGTTTCACGCGCATCATGCCGGGGATGTCGAATCTCGAAACGCTCGTACCGATGCTATATTCCGAAGGCGTCGCAAAGGGACGGCTCTCGATCTCGCGATGGGTCGATCTGATCGCAACCAACGCTGCGAAAATTTTCGGCATGTATCCAAGAAAGGGCGCGATTGTCGAAGGCGCCGACGCCGACCTGGTGGTTTTCGATCCGAATCGCACCATCGTGATCAAGAGCCGCGAGATGCACTCGCGGTCGGACTACGATCCGTTCGAGGGATTCGAAGTTACCGGTTGGCCCAAGCTGACAGTCTCGCGCGGCGTTGCGATCGTGTCGGATCGCAAGGACGATGCGACACGCGGGCGCGGCGAGTTCCTTGCACGCGCTCGCTTTTCGCCTGACTGGCGAAGCCAATAGCCTCGTCGCGCCTTCTCGTTCAGAATCGAGGGAAGCGTGCTCACGGAGAAATCTGATGCCAGCAAAAACCGTCGCCATCGCGGGTGGCTCGGGCTTTATCGGACGCGCGATCGCACGCCGACTCGCTGCTATCAGCGAAATCAAGGTACGCGTGCTTACGCGAAATCCCGACGCGGCGCGCGCGCGACTCGAGGCGCCAAACGTTGAGTTCGTTCGCAGTGACATAGGGGACGGCGCGACGCTCAAAGATTCACTCGTCGGTGCAAGCGCGATCGTCGATGCCGTCCAGTTCGACGGTTATCCGATCGAAAATCCTCGCCGAGGCCTCACCTTCGAACGAATCGACTACGGCGGCACGGTCGCCTTGATCGCCGCAGCGAAGCAAGCCGGCGTTCTTCAGTTCATCTACATCAGCGGCGCCGCCGCCGATGAGAACAGCACTCATCCGGGCTTTCGCGCCAAGGGGCGCGCCGAGCGGGCGATCCGCGAGTCGGGTCTGACTTACACGATCTTCCGCCCGTCGCTAGTGTACGGTTCCGAAGATAAGGTCGTCAATGGATTGGCCCGCGCCTTGCGCTTCGCTCCAGTGTTTGGCGTTCCGGGTACCGGGCGGCAACTGGTGCAGCCGGTGCTCGTCGATGACCTCGCGGCGTGCGTGGCGCTCGCGATTGCGGGGCGCGGCCGCAATCAGACCTACGATATCGGCGGTCCGGATCTGATGACGTTCGACGAGATGATGAGGATCATCATGGATGCGAGCGGGCATCGCCGGCCGCTGTTTCATATTCCGGAAGGGATCATGCGCGCAGTCGGCGGGCTTATGGAAAAGCTGCCCAAGCCTGTGCTGTCTCGCGATGCGGTCACGTTTGTCACGGCCGACAACGCTTGCGACAACCAACTACTGTTGAAGGAGTTCGGCATCAAGCTCACGCCCGCGCGCGTCGGGATGGCGTATCTGTCGAAAAAGTAGCTGCCTTTACAATTGTTGCCAGCCCGAGCCTTCGTGCCCGAAGTGGAACAGTTCGGGATGCACGATCTCGGCGAGAATTTCCAGCGACTCCGCGATTCGCGGGCCGGGACGATTGAAGTACTGATTGCCATCGGCCATGAAGACGCGCCGATTGCGCACAGCGCTGAGCTGCGGCCACTCGGGGCGCCTGGTGAGCACGGCCAAGTCTTTCGCCGCCCGATCCATACTGAAACCGCACGGCGAGATCAGGATCACGTCAGGATCCTTCGCTGCCAGCTCGTCGAATTTCATCCACGGCGAATGTTCACCGGCCGTTCCGAACAGATTCGAGCCGCCGGCCATCTCGACCAGCGTGGGCATCCAGTTTCCGGCCGCCATCAACGGATCGATCCACTCGATGGTTGCGACGCCCGGCCGGGACGCGGCATCGCGCGACCTCTCCGCGATTGCCGATAGACGTGCGCGCAAGCTCGCGACGAGTTCGACGCCTCGCGCCGATGCGTCGAGCGCATCCGCAACCCGCTGCATGTCGGCGAAAATGTCGTCGAGCGTATACGGCGCGAGTGAAACGATTCGCGGACGCGCGCCCAGCCACTCCGCGACTGCGGCTTCGACGTCGCGCTCGCTGACCGCGCAAACTTCGCACTGCGATTGCGTGACGATCACGTCAGGGCGAAGTTCTCGCAGTCTGGCCGCATCGACGCGGTAGACCGAGAGCGCATCGGCGACGATCTTTTTCACGCGCTGATCGATCTCCGCACTGGCGCCTTCGGGATTGAACTTTGCTTCGGTCAATGCGGGAAGCCGTACGACCGGGGCCGGGAAGTCGCATTCATGCGACCGCCCGACGAGCTGATCTTCGAAGCCGAGCGCGCACACTATCTCGGTTGCACTCGGGAGCAGAGTCACGATCCGAATCACTGTTTAATTCCCTGGCGGCGGCAGTCCTTGATTTCCTCTGACGCAACCGCGGCATTCATCAGGGTGAAGAGCTTGCCGGAATCGACGTCTTCCTTGATGAAGTACTGCTCTCCGGGGCGCGCGTCGAACTTGTATTCCGTTTTCGCTTCGGTCGCCGCAGTGCAGGTGACGGGTCCGCTTTCCTGCTCGAAAGCATAGTAGCCACCGGGTTCCATCTCGATAGTTTCGTGCCCGCAGGTGACCATCGGAGCCGCAGCCGAACCGAGGACCTTGTACGGCCGGTAGATGTAAACAACGCTCTTCTCGGCCGGAACCGGCTTCGGCTGATACTCCTCGCCATTCACGCCACATCCGGCGAGCAGCACGCAGACGGCTCCGGCGCCGCAAGCCAGCTTACCAATCAGTCTCATATCCGAAATACCGGTTACAGGAGTTCGATGACGATCGTCATCCTGAGGGCTTGGCGAGTATATGCGCGTTGCTCAACGTTGACAACAGATCGCACGGCCCTAATCGTGAATGCATGAGGAAAGCGATCCGATGAGCGAAAAAGCAAGGGCGGTGGGTCTGGATTTCGGCACCACCAACAGCGCGATTGCGATCGTCGGCGAAACTGGCGCGCCGCACCTCGCGCAGTTTCCCGCCGCCGAGCGGGGCGCGGACACGGAAACGTTCCGGTCGATTCTGTTCTTCGAGGCGCCGGAGGAAACCGGCGGCACCGAAGCTTCGGTCGCGGTGGGGAACGACGCGATTCGGCGCTACCTCGCGGCCGGCGGCAACGGGCGGCTGGTGCAATCGCTCAAGTCATTCCTCGCCGACAAGAGTTTCCAATCGACCGAAATCATGGGCGAGATGTATTCAATCGGCGACTTGATCGCGCCGATTATCTCGGCGCTGCGCGACGCGGCGATCGCGCAGTTCGGCGAGCTGCCGCCGCGACTGGTAGTCGGCCGCCCGGTGCATTTCGCAGCGGCGGGAAATCCCGATGAGGCGCTCGCGCGCAGCCGGCTCGATATCGCGGTCCGGCGCGCCGGATGGACCGACGTTGTGTTCGAGTACGAACCGGTGGCGGCGGCGTATGACTACGCACTCCGGATCACGCGCGACGAGACGGTTTTGATTGCGGACTTCGGCGGCGGCACCAGCGACTTCTCAATCCTGCGGCTGCGGCCTCGAAGCAGCGCGAAACACGGCGCGGCGCGCTATGAAATTCTCGGCAACGACGGAGTCGCAATAGCCGGCGACGCGTTCGACGGCCGCGTGATGCGCCATCTGGTCGCGCCCGCGCT
>JBGPNU010000105.1:0-9813 GCA_041487675.1 Binatus sp. (SeqCode) | reverse complement strand
CGCCGACGATCTCACGCGCGCCAAACACGAATCGTGGGTGAAAACCGCCGGGGTCGTGATCGTGCGCCAGCGCCCAGGCACGGCGAAAGGTTTTTTGTTCCTCACCCTCGAAGATGAAACCGGGATTGCCAACCTGATCGTCACGCCCGATCTTTTCCAAAAAAACCGCCTTCTACTCCGCAGCGCCGGAATCCTGCTTGCCGAAGGCGTGCTGCAACAGGTCGACGGTGTAACCGCGATTCGCGCGCGGCGCTTCGCCGAAATCACCATCCCCGGCGCGATCCCGCCCTCGCACGATTTTCATTGATCGCGCGATTTCACACCAAGCCGGCTGCGGTGTTGTATGTATTCAACAGATCGACCGCGATGGATTCGCCGCCGCACCGGCGGCTAACAGACCGGAGCCACCATGAAGATTGCTGGAGAGTTGCTCGGCACTGGTACGTAGCGGGCCGGAATTGTAAAACGCGCTAACCGCACGCGCCTGAAGTGCGCTACTCTTCGCGCCGGATGAACAGTTTGAGCATCTGAACTTCTTTGGAGAGAAGCTCATGAGACTTGATGGAAAGGTCGCACTGATCACGGGCGCGGGCTCCGGAATGGGCCGCGCAGCCTCGATCCTGTTCGCGCGCGAAGGCGCAAAGGTGTCCGCGGTCGATGTCGGCGAGGCTTCGGCGGCCGAAACCGCACAGATGATCAAGTCCGCCGGTGGCGTGGCGATTTCGCTTCGCGCCGACGTGTCGGACTCGGAGGACGCACGCGCGATGGTCGAGGAGACGGTGCGCGCATTCGGCGGCCTCGACGTGCTTTACAACAATGCGGGAATCGAAGGTGAGTCCGGCTTCATCGCGCAACTCCGCGAGGAGGCTTTCGACCGCGTGATCGCGATTAACCTGCGCGGAGTATGGCTCGGGATGAAGTATGGGCTCCCAAAAATCGTCGAGCGCGGCGGTGGAGCGGTCATCAACACAGCGTCGGTCGCCGGAATCGTGGGACTCAAGGGCGCCGCGGCATACTGTGCAGCCAAGGCCGGAGTGATCTCGCTTACCCGCGTCGCGGCGCTCGAGTACGGCCGCTACAATGTACGCGTCAACTGCATCTGCCCCGGAGTCATTCATACCCCGATGGTCGATCGGATCACGGGGCCCGACGGAATGAAGCCAAAGTTCATCCAGCGCAGCTCGGTCCTCGGCCGTGTCGGCTCGGCCGACGAAATTGCCCAGACCGCGTTGTTTCTCGCCAGCGACGAGGCGCCGTTCGCGACCGGCGCACCATTCATCATCGACGGCGGATGGATTGCTCGTTAGGTGACCGCCAGTTAAATGCGCCCCTCACCAATATCTATATGACGAGACTTAACGGCAGAGTCGCAATCGTGACCGGCGCGGCGAATGGAATCGGGCGCGCGATCGCATCGCGGCTCGCCGCCGAGGGCGCGAAAGTGGCGGTTGCGGATATTCAGCTCGATTCGACCGAGCAGGCCGCCGCCGAGATTCGTTCTGCCGGCGCTCAGGCGATTGCGGTCCGGCTCGACGTTACAAAACTCGACGATGCGATCGCCGCCACCGATCGCATCGAGCGCGAACTCGGTCCGATCGACATCCTGGTCAACAACGCCGGCTGGGACGTCGTCCAGCCGTTCCTCGAGACCGGCCCCGATCTATGGGACAAGCTGATCGCGATCAACTTTCGCGGCATTCTCAACTGCTGCAAAGCGGTGGCGCCGCGGATGCAATCGCGCGGCAGCGGCAAAATCGTCTCGATCTCTTCCGATGCCGCCCGGGTCGGATCGACCGGCGAAGCAGTGTACGCGGGGTGCAAGGCCGCCATTATCGGTTTCTCCAAAACGCTCGCACGCGAACTGGCGGCCAACCATATCAACGTGAACGTGGTATGTCCGGGACCAACCGAAACCGCGCTGCTCAAAAATGCGATGGCGGGGCGCGAAAAGGTTCTCGAATCGATGGCGCGCGGCATTCCATTTCGCCGTCTCGGACAGCCCGCGGACCTCGTCGGCGCGGTTGCATTCTTCGCTTCGTCCGATTCAGACTTCGTCACCGGCCAGGTGCTGAGTGTTAGCGGTGGCCTGACCATGTCGGGCTGACGAGGTGAAGCGGAATCGGCTGAATGCGATAGATTGACCCGCAACCGACGTGTGAACTACCGTTCAGAACAGCGAAGCAGTTAGGCTCTCGCGAGGGCACCATTATCGATGAGCGACGCATCACCCACAACTGAAATCCGTTTCTCCGGACCCGACGTCCTTCCCGCCGACTACAAGGACTTGCTGGTCCGGATGCTGTCGATTCAATCGCGCATCGAATCCGAATATATGCTCGCCCCAGAGCGCACGCTCGTGAAGCCGCTTGCGCTGGCGCCCACCGCCGAAGACAAGGCCGAGTACGCGGAATTCTGGTCCGACGAAGTTCGTCACGCGAGTTACTGGATGAAGCTGCTCGACGACCTCGGCGTAAAAGTCGACGACCGGTTCATGGCGTCGCCGATGCCGATCTACATTTTCGAAATGCGCGACCAGGCCGAAGATTGGCTTGAATACGGTCTGTTCAGCTTCTTCGCCGATCGCCAGGGCGCATACATGGGTTTCGAGTGGGTAGGATGCAGCTACGAGCCGCTCGCAAAAATCGCAGAGCGCGTGCACAAGGAGGAACTCGGCCACGCCGCATTCGGCTATCGATTGATCCGCCGCTACTTGCAGCGTGAAGGCGATCGCGGGCGGGAGTTGTTGATAAAGCATCTCGCAAAATGGTACCCCGCCGGCCTCGACATGTTCGGCAAATCAGGTTCCAAGCGCCAATTCGATTACGTTCGATGGGGACTTCGCCGCCGCAGCAACGAGCAGATGCGCGATGAGTTCACGGCGGAGGTCAACAACCTGTTGACCAAACTCGAGATTCCGATTCCAGATCCGACTGCAGGCCGCCGCTTCAGTTGACGACCATGCAAATGACGGCGTCGCGAATCCATTTGCCTGGGACAAATCGAACAAGGAGCGCGAGTTGAGAAAGATAAACGCGCAGCAAGCGCCGAAGCGAGTCGCCGGAATCAAGCCGCCGTCGCGCGCGATGGCCCATGACGAACGCTACGACGCGAATATCGATCACATCCTGCGCTCGGCGGCTGCGGTCTTCGCGGAAAAAAGCTTCGGTCTCGCCTCGATTCGTGACATCGCTGCGCGCGCACGAATTTCATTCCCGCGCATCTACTATTACCTCCGCAACAAAGAGGAGCTCCTGTACCTGATTTCGCGGCGCGCGTTCGAACAATTGGTCGCGCGCGCTGAAGAGCGCATGTCCGCGACCGACGATCCCGAAGAGCGCCTGCGCCTTTTCATCCGCAGCCATCTCGAGTACCACATGAGCAATCTCGCCGAGATGAAAGTGCTCGTGCGCGAAGCGGATTCGCTGACCGGGCGTTATGCCGCCGACATCACGCGGCTCAAGCGTGAGTACTCGCGCATCTGCCGCCGGCTGCTCGAAGGCTACGCGGCGCATCGCAACAAGACTCTCGATCGCGAGCAGACGCGCATCCTCACCTCGCTGCTGTTCGGCGCGATGAACTGGTTTTATACCTGGTACGACCCGGCGCGAGATTACGAACAGCGCAGCCGCATCATGGACGAATGTTTCCGCATGATCGCCGGGACGCTCTCCGCCCGCTAGATGCGGTGACCGGCCGCGGCCGACGCGACGACGACGATGCTCGAAGGATGCACGCCATTCCCGTCCGAATTCGCTGAGCGATATATCCGCGAGGGTTTCTGGCGCGCTGAAACGATCCCGTGGGCTATCGTCCGCGCCGCCGAGCAACGACCCGATTTGATTGCGCTCGGCGACTCGACCCGAAGTCTCACATACTCGCAGTTGCTCGATGAAGCGGGGCACGTTGCCGCGTTGCTCGACCGCGAAGGAATCGCGCGCGGCGATCGCGTCGTCATCCAGCTTCCTAATTGCATCGATTTTGCGACGATGACCGTTGCATGCCTCGAAATCGGCGCGATCCCGATCATGGCGCTGCCCGCATTTCGCAGAGCAGAGCTCGAGTACCTCGTCTCGTTCGCGAGCGCAAAGGCGATCGTGATTGCTCCCGATTATCGGGGCTTCGATCACGCCACGCTCGCCCGCGAGCTCAAAACTGAATTCCCTGTTTTGAAATCGATTTTCTCCACCACGCCGAGCCGCGGATGCGTCTGGTTGCGAGAGCGTGACGCCGGATCGCACCAGATCGGATCTTCGAAGAGCGATCCTTTCGATGTAGCGTTGTTCCTGCTGTCAGGCGGCACAACCGGGATTTCGAAACTTATCCCGCGCACTCACGCCGACTTTCTGTACAACGCGCGCGAGGCCGCGACGGTCTCTGGCCTCACGATCGAATCGCGAATACTGCTGGCACTGCCCGCCGAACACAATTTTCCGCTCGCCTGCCCGGGATTACTTGGCGCGCTGCTGACGGGAGCGCGCGCGGTCTTTTGCCAATCGACCAAGCCCGCCGACCTTGCGCAGGTAATCAGCCGCGAACGAATCACGCATCTGCCCTGCGTCCCGGCGATAGCGATCGCTCTGCTCGACCTCCCGGACTCCGCTCGTGCGGACCTCGCATCGCTAAAGGTGATCACGGTTGGCGCTCAGCGGCTCCAGGAGCATACGGCGCGCGGATTGAAGCGCGCCTTCCCGCACCTCGTAGTGCAGCAAGTGCTCGGAATGTCAGAGGGATTGCTCTGCTATACGCGTCTCGACGACTCGGAAGAAGTGGCACTCAAAACGCAAGGTCACGCACTTTCGCCAGCCGACGAAATCAGGATCGTCGATACCGATGGAATCGACGCCGTGCCCGGTGAGGTCGGCGAGCTATGGTGTCGCGGCCCATACACGATTCGCGGCTACTTCCGCGCGCCGGAGCGCAATCGCGAGGCGTTCAGTTCCGACGGATACTATCGAACCGGTGACCTCGTGCGGCTCGACCCATCGGGAAACCTCGTCGTCGAAGGAAGAATCAAGGACCTGATCAATCGAGGTGGCGAGAAAATCAGCGCCGAGGAAATCGAAGCGCACCTGATCGCTCATCCGGCCGTCGATTCCGCCGCGGTTGTCGCGATGCCCGATGAGGTGCTCGGTGAGAAAGCATGCGCCTATCTGGCGCTCAGGGATGGCGACGCGTTCGACATCGTGATGATGCGCGAGTTTCTTGCGGCGCGCGGCGTCGCTCAGTTCAAGTGGCCTGAACGAATCGAGTTCGTTCGCGAATTGCCGCTCACCAATGTCGGCAAGATCAGAAAAACGGAATTGCGCGCGGATATCGCCGAAAAGATTGCCGGCGAGAATGCCGCCGCCGCGCAGGCGAAAGCCACGCCTCCGCGGGCGGCGCGTCGATAGCTCCCGGCAACGCTTGGAGGAATCGATCATGGATATTGAAAAGGGAACCCGCCAACTCAGGGCCTTGATCGAAAAACTCGAGCGCAACAATCGAACCCTGCGATCGCATCCGACCATCGAGAAGATTGAGCGCGGCGAACTCTCCGAGTCACAGCTCCGCCATTGGGCGACTCAGCTCTTCATCGGCAACAAGGCACACAACGCCAATATCCTCGGACTCATCTACGCGAAGTGCGACGATTTTCCCGCCCGCAAAGCGATCGTCGAGAATTTGACCGAGGAGGAACTTGGCCGCATCTCCGGCGCGAACCGATCGCATCCCGAACTCTATCTCGAATTCGGTGAAGCGATCGGAATCCCTCGCGCCGAAATGCTCCGCGCCCCAATGTCTGCCGACGCGACCGCGATGGTTCACTGGATGTACTGGCTGGCCAATTCGAAGCCGTGGTACGTCACGCTCGCCGGAATCAGCCTCGGCTCCGAACTCTTCAACCCCGACGCTTATGTCCGCGTGATCGATGGGCTGAGGAGTCATTACAAACTTTCCGATGAGGCGCTGCTTTTCTTCAGCGTTCACGTGAAGGTTGACAAGGATCACGGCGACTCGAGCGTCGGCTCGATCTTCCGCGCGATACCCGAGAGCGCCGCCGCCGAGACGCTGTGGGCGGTCGAGACCCATATCGAGTTCATGCGGCGCTTGTGGTCCGACATCAATCCGCCCGCCGCATGATATCGATTCGAAGCTTGAATCAAATCACGGCCGGCGCAAGTCCTGGATAATCTCTTTCAGGACTCCGCGATCGTGATCGTTCTTGATTGGCATATCGAACGAGAGCCGGTTCACGCCCGCAAAGCGTTTCTTGATGACGCCCGCAATCTCGTCGTAGGTGCCCGCCGCCGCGAACGCATGCACCATCTCGTCGGTCACCAAGGTCGCCATCTCCGGCCATTTCTGTTGCACCGAGAGCTTGTGCAACTGATCGGCCGTGTCGCCCCATCCGTCGATCTCGAAGCTCGACCTGTATGAGCGTGTCGAACCGTAAAACGCGATCGTAGATTTCATTGCGATGACTGCCCGTGCGAGCGAATCCTTGTCTTTCCCGGCGCACAGGAAACCGCCGCCGCCAATTTGGAAGCTGCCCCACTCGGCGGCCGGCCGGCCCGACTTCTCGAAGCCCTTTTTCAGATTCGGAAACGCTATCTGATCCAGATATTTACGCGTGACGATTCCATGCAGCCGCACGCCGTCGCAAACTTCGCCTGCAACTTGAAGCATCCGCTCCTGCACCGCCGCGATCAGCACCGGAATTTGCGGATTCGAAGCCAGCGGTGGCGGCGCAAAGTTCGGCGTCATCAGCGACAGATTGTAGTGCTCGCTGCGAAAGTCCAGCGGCTCGCCCGTCTGCCACGTCTTCCAGCATGCGCGCATCGCGCCAACGTAGTCTTTCATCCGATGCGCCGGCTTCGACCACGGCATCCCGAATCGGCGCATCACGTGACCCTTCACTTGCGAACCGAGTCCGAGCACCAGGCGTCCGCCGCTCATCCGCTGCAAATCCCACGCAGTGTACGCGGTCGCAACCGGACTCTTGGTGAATGCGAGCGCGATGCCGGTCGCGAGTTCGATCTTCGAGGGCTCCTGCGCGGCGATCGCCAGTTCGAGGTACGGGTCGTGCTGCGTTTCGACTGCGAGCAGGGTGTCGTAGCCGAGCGCCTCTGCCTCGCGCACCTGGTCGCGAATCGTGCTCCAGGTGGGCTCGGGTCGTTTCCCACCCTGCTGCATGTCGGGCGTGTAGGGAGTTCCGAGATGAAGTCCGCGTTCAACTTTTATTTGAGCCATGCGGATTTTATCGCGTCGCAGCGCCCGCGATGTCAAGGCGCGTCACGGCTTGCGAAATCTTCCGGCAATCATCGCGCAATCCAGGCGCCGCTGGTTCGCTGACCGTTGGCTGAGCGCGATTCACTACTATCAATTCTTACGGACAGGTCGGGCCGAGGAATATCACTTTGGAGAAGTCGCCGCTCGTGAATTGATGTTCGAAGCATTGCCCGGAGTAGCGATAGTTTCCGGTGAGACTGCCGTCCATCTGGAAAAATCCGGTCCCCTTGATATTGCACACGTTGCTGCCGGTCCCGGTCACGTGACCGTGAAACGTGAAACGGTCGGATTTAACCTTGCCGGCGATCGGTCCGTGCACGTGCACAGCGCTTTCGAGATCGAAGGTGCTGTGTTTCTTGCTGATTTTATTTTTTTTCTGCGCGAAGACGAACAAAATGCTGGTATTGCCCTGGCTGTCGTTGAACGCGTTGCCTTGCCAGCAGCCGGAGATATTCGGAACCGTCGTGGCGGGCTGCGCCGACGCGTTCTCAGCGTTCGCGTCCTGGGCAAGCGCGAAACTGGCAGGCGCAGAAATCAGGATGGCCGCCAACAATCCCGATGCAAGGAAGGATTGAGTTCTCGAGAACTTATTCATTGCCATCCAGCGCTCCTCGGAACAGCCTTGTGAAAAAGCCGCTACCAGTGCGGAGATACCACCAATCTGGCGAATATAATAGGCGCGCCTCGCTCGCTATCCGATCCTCGACGAGGCGCAGGCCCTACGGAGTCATCGCGATTCCTGGCGCCGGGAACTTGCGGCACATCTCGGTGACTTCGCCCGCGATGCGTTTCAGCGCCGCTTCGTCGTTGACGTGCGAGATCGCGTCGTCGATCCACTTCCCGATCTGACGCATCTCCGGGTCGCTCATCCCGCGCGACGTAATCGCCGGCGTGCCGAGTCTGAGCCCGCTCGGGCTGAACGGTTTGCGCGGATCGTACGGAACGGTGTTGTAGTTGCAGATGATACCGGCTGCGTCGAGCGCCTTTGCACCTTTCCTGCCAATCACTTTCTTGTTCGTGAGATCGACCAGGATCAGATGATTGTCGGTGCCGCCGGAAACCAGACTGAATCCGCGCGCCAGCAATTCATCGGCGAGCGTCTTCGCGTTGCTCACGACTTTTTTCGCGTACGCCTTGAAGTCGGGCGTCGATGCTTCCTTGAGCGCGACGCCGATCGCCGCGGTCGTATGATTGTGCGGACCGCCCTGCAGTCCCGGGAAAACTGCCCTGTCGATCGCCTCGGCGTATTCACTGCGGCACATGATCATCGCGCCGCGCGGTCCGCGCAGCGTCTTGTGCGTGGTCGTCGTGATCACGTCGGCATACGGCACACAATCGGGATGCACTCCTCCGACGATCAGACCCGCGACGTGCGAAATGTCGGCAAGCAGGATAGCGCCGACTTCCTTGGCAATCTCGCTGAACGCGCGGAAATCCCAAAAGCGCGGGTACGCGGTGCCGCCGGTCACGATTATCTTCGGACGCTCGTTCCGCGCCATCGCGCGGATTTGGTCGAAGTCAACGACCTGGCTCTCGCGATCGACCACGTACTGCGCCGAGCGCCAGAACGTGCCCGTGATACTGACCGGCCATCCGTGCGTGAGATGCCCGCCGTGCGGGAGCGAGAGTCCCATGATCGTGTCGCCCGGCTTGAGCAGCGCGAAATATACGGCGAGGTTCGCGGGAGAGCCCGAATACGGCTGAACGTTTGCGTGATCGACTTTGAACAGCGCCTTCGCGCGCTCGACTGCGATCGTTTCGATCCGATCGACGTTGCGTTGACCCTCGTAGTAGCGGCGTCCGGAGTAACCCTCGGAATATTTATTGGTGAGAATCGAACCGGTTGCTTCCAGCACCGCCCGGGAGACGTAGTTCTCCGAAGCGATCAGACGAATCGAATCGATCTCGTAGCGCTCTTCGTCCTTGATGAGCTGATAAATCTCGGGGTCAGTTCGCTTGAGTTCGTCCACGCCGCACCTCCGTTTGCCTGATTCGCAAAGCCTATAGGCGCGAGCGCGGCGACGCAAAACTTTATCGGCGATGCCCTATTGCAAATCGACCGGGGTGACTTTGGCAATCCACGCGCGATAGTTGCCGTCGTAGCCGACCGCATGCTGGCGTTCGCGCACCCGCCTTAGCAGGTCTGCGACTCCGGCCGCCGAAATCTTCGGCCGAGTGCTGATCGCGCCCGCGATCTTCTCGCCCGAGCCCGCAGCTTGTTTGCGCGCGCCGTCTGCGAGCTTTAATTCTTCACCCGACAGACCGAGATATGCCTCGGCGACACGAGTGCCAATTTCGGTGCCGCTTTCGAGCGAGTCCTTGATATTGCCCTTGCCCGTGAGCACATTGCCGGCCGCGAAGACCGCCGTCGGTCCGTCCATCAAAAGGCCGATCTCTCGATCGGCGTAGGTATAGACCTCGCCCTCTTGGGGGATTCCGGGAATCGGCTCCGGGATGCTCCCGATCGAGCTGATGGTCAGCTTCGCGCGCGCCGATTCCGCGCCCTCCTGCACGATCCGCACTTGCCCGTCCACGACTTCGGTG
>JBGPNU010000104.1:0-9861 GCA_041487675.1 Binatus sp. (SeqCode) | reverse complement strand
CCTACGACATGATCGTGATCGCGGCGGCGGTGATCGAGGCGACCAAAAAGATCCGGGTCGGGCACCTGGTGCTCTGCAACCTGTTTCGTCATCCGGTCATCACCGCGCAGAGTCTGACGACGCTCGATCGGCTGAGCGGCGGGCGCCTGATTGCCGGACTCGGTTCGGGATGGACTGAGACTGAATTCAAGATGACGGGAATTCCTTTCCCGCCGATTACCGAGCGGCTGCGAATGCTCGATGAAGCCCTGACCTGCATCCGTTCGTTATGGGCCAACGAGCGCACGACCTTCGATGGCGAGTTTTACAAGTTGACCGACGCCATCCTGTGGCCGAAGCCGATCCAGAAGCCGCGTCCCCCGATCATTGTTGGCGGCGGAGGCAAGGGTCTGTTGCGCATTGCCGCCAAGCATGCGGACTACCTCAACATCATTCCCGGCGCGGGAAAGGCGGGACACATTTCGCTCGCCAATGTGAAACGTCTGACCGATGAAGCCTACCGCGAAAAGGTCGCCTTCGTGCGCGAGGAGGCGAAGCGCAACGGACGCAGCCCCGACGCAGTCCAGATCAGCAGCTTCATCTTCATATCGATGCTCACCGACTCCCGCGATGCCACCCGCAAGATGGCCGAGACGATGGCGCCCGCATTCGGGCAAACACCCGACGGATTGCTCCAGTCGCCGATGACGCTAATCGGCACGCCCGAAGACTGCGTCGTCGAGCTCAAACGCCGCGCCAAGAATTGGGGCGTTTCGCAATTCATCTTCACCAGCCTGACGGACGAGCAGGCCATCCGCCGCCTCTGGGAGAATGTCCTCGCGCACGTCTGAGCGCTCGCGACGGAGGCGCGCATGGAATTCCAAATCTGCATCGATGTTGACGACGTGGATCGCGCGGTTGAGTTTTATGGCCGCGGTCTGGGCTTGACGGTGGTGGAACAGCATCCCGATTGGGCGCAGGTAAAGCTGGGCGATCAAACGTTCTGGATAATGAAGACTCCGGCCGGAGTGCAGGGACAGATCTCGCGCGACTATCGACGGCATTGGACGCCGGTCCATCTTGACTTCACCGTCGATGACATCGACGCGGCGGTCAAACGTGCAGTCGACGCAGGCGGCAAGCTCGAAGGCGAAATCCAGCGGAGCCCGAAGGGAGGTCTGGCCAACCTCGTGGACCCGTCGGGTAACGGAGTGGATTTGGTCTGCAGCGCGAAAAAGTCGTAGCCTATATGTCAGATCGCCGCGCTTCACCGCGCTCACGCCGAGTAGAAGATGTCGCCTGAAGAGTTCATGAAAGAGTACGAGCTATCGAATCGCGCGCACGACCTCGAGCGGGTTCGCTCACTTATCGCCGAAGATGCGCTGTTTTGGTTCAGTAACGGCAGCTCGCATCCGGGAATCGAGCGGATAGCGGACGCAATCAAACAGAACTTTGTGACGATCCTGGACGATCACTACGAGATCGGTCCAATCCGCTGGCTGGTCCGCGCGGACACCTGCGCGGTTTGCAGCTATGCGTTCCGATGGACCGGCAAAATCGGCGGGCAGTCCGCTCAAGGTTCAGGCCGCGGAACTTCGGTACTCGAAAAGCGCGACGGCCGCTGGCTGATGGTTCACGAGCATCTAAGCAAGGGGCCAGTTTGAGGCGAATGTCAAAGCGCTGCGCCTAGCTGGAGTCCAAGCACAACGGCAATAGCCGCGAGACAGTAGGTGTGATCCCGGTAAATCGCGCGGGCGAGACTGGTTTGCACTTCGAGGGAACCTGCGGCGCGCCCGAGCCGCACTGCGTTTGGAATGGTGCGCGTTCGGGCCAGTCCGATCGCGCTCGCGGCGGCGGCGAGCGAGATCCATCCGACCCACCAGTGATCGGCGTTCCGCGCAATTTCTGCGATGATCGTCAAGAGCGTCAGGAGCATCACCACCGCGATCAGCCGGTTCATCGGCCATGCTTCAATCGTGACGCGCCGGTAGTAGGCCGAGATCGACGCTAGTACGTCGGCGGGCAGCGCGTCGCCGCCATGCTTTCGCGTCTGCACATCGAACATAAGGTCGAACCACAATACAGCGATCAGAAATCCGGCTCCGGCCGCGGCGCATGCGTGCATGGCTAGATGCTGAACGTGATTGCGTGCTTGCGCTTTTCGGATAGCGACTGCAGCGTCGCGCCGCGCAGGATCGAGCTGACCGAATCGCGCACCTCGCGCCACACGTCGCGCATCGGGCACGGATGCTCGCGCGGGCAGGTCGAGGAGCTTTCCTCGATGCATTCCACGGGGGCGTAGTCGCCCTCGATTATTTCAACCACATCCGCCATGGTGATTCGCGCCGGCGGCTTGGCCAGCATGTACCCGCCACGGGGTCCTTTCTGGCTCGCGACCAAACCGCCGCGTTTGAGCTCGATCAGGAGGCGGCGCAGGTAATTTTCCGGGATGTTCTGCGTCTCGGCGATCTCTTCGACCCGCACCGGCTGAGTTCCAGGATAGCGCTCCGCCAGCATCAGGAGAGCCTTGAGAGAATAGTCTACGCCGACGCCAAACTTCATTTTTTCACTATTCCGCTTTTTCGTTTTTTCGCTGTATTCCAAGCCATTTCTAGCAGGTTGGCGGAATAAATGGAATAGGCTACCGGCTTAGTCATCTACTTAATTGACTAAGTCACTCATCTTAGTTACCTTTTATTGTTCCGGGAGCTTCAGAACTTTTCGGAAGTAGAATCAAGTGCCCAGAAAAGAACCGCAATCGTGGGAAATGGTGCGCAAGCGCAATTCAGTCGAGCGCCTGAAGCACGAGCTTTTTCCCACCGAGCTTACCGGCCAATGGGACCGGCTGGTGGAGACCTCGTACGAGAAGCTTCCCGAGGAAGATATCGTGCGCCTCCAGTGGTTCGGCATGTATCACGACAAGCCGAAAATCGGCACTTTCATGCTGCGGGTGAAGATCCCGAGCGGCATCCTGAGCGCCGATGGACTCCGCGTAATCGGCGAAATCTCCGAGACTTGCGGCCGCGACCAGGGCGAGCTGACCACCCGGCAGAATTTCCAGCTTCATTACATCACGCTCGACAAGTTTCCCGAGATTCTCGAGAAGCTGAAGAGCGTCGGGCTTACCTCGATGGGTGGATGCGGCGACGTGGTGCGCAACATCACGGGATGTCCGGTGGCCGGCGTCGATAAGGATGAAATTTTTGATGTGACGCCGCTGGTTGCGCAGGCGGCAGGATTTTTCTACGGCAATCGCGAGTACTCCGATCTGCCGCGCAAGCACAAAATCACGATCGCCGCGTGCCAGCATCAGTGCAACGCCCCGGAGATCAATTGCGTCGCGCTGATCGGGATGCTGAAGGACGGGCGCGAGGGCTTCGCGGTGCGCGTCGGCGGAGGGCAATCGTCGACGCCCCGGCTCTCGCGGCATCTGGGCGTGTTCATCACGCGCGAGCAGGCGATGCCGGTGATGCGCGCGATTATCGACGTGTGGGCGGGCACCACCGAGTACCGAATTTCACGGGTCAAGGCGCGCCTCAAGTTCATGATCGACGATTACGGACCCGAGGAATTCCGCCGGCTGGTCGAAGCGAAGCTCGGCTTCGCGCTCGAAAACCTCGACCAGATGCCTCTTCCGGAGACCGACAGCGATCACATGGGCGTGAGTGAACAAAAGCAGACTGGCCGCAACTACGTCGGCTTCCCGGTCTATCTTGGCTTGATGAGCGGACGGCAGATGCGGGCTCTTGGCGCAGTCGCGGCGTCGTTCGGCGGCGATATCAGGTTGACGCGCCGGCAGAATTTCATCATCACCGGAATTCCAACCGCCGAGCTCGACGACGTGATTGCCAAAGTCGGCGAAATCGGTTTTCCGCTCGACGCCAACGGACTCTATGCGTCGTCGATCGGATGTATCGGCGACCCGCACTGCAACTACGCGGTCACCCCGACCAAGACCAAGCTCGCGACAATTATCGAGCGGCTGGTGAACCAGTTTGGCAGCCAAGTCGGCGGACTCAAGCTGAATCTCGACGGATGCCCGCATGCATGCGCACAACACTGGACCGGCGATATCGGCCTGCAAGGCACCACTGGCCGCGGACCCAATGGCGAGCCACTCGAGGCTTTTGACATTATCCTGCGCGGCGGACTGGGCAAGGACGCGGGCATCGGCAAGCCAATCCTGCGCCGGGTGCCGTCCGCGATGGTCGAGGACTACGTGTCGCGGCTATTCGGCTCTTACCTCGAACGCCGCGAATCGAAGGAGACGTTCGCGCACTTTTGTGTGCGGACACCTGACGAGGAACTGATTTCGATCGCAAGTGGAATCGCGACCGGCGCCGATGTCGCCGCCTGAATCGGGTATCGCCCCAAGGACTCCGCCATGGCAGCAACCCCAGGAGAACGCTCGCAAGTGGACGCACCCGTCGAAAAGCAGCAACTGAGTCTCATCATGGACGAGCTCGAAGCGGGTGAAGCCGCCGTCGAGATCGACGACAAGGATCCCCAGGAGGTGCTCGCGTGGGCGATCGATCGCTTCGGCAAGGAGCTCGCAATCTGCTGCAGCTTTCAGGCCGACGGCTGCGCGCTGATCGACATGGCGCACAAGATCGATCCGAATATCCGCGTTTTTACGATCGACACGGGCCGGATGCCGCAGGAGACCTACGACGTAATCGACAAGTTCCGCGAGCGCTACGGAATCAAGACTGAAATCTTCCTGCCCGACACCGCCGTCGTGCAGCAGATGGTCACCCGGCACGGCAACAATCTTTTCTACAACGACGTAAATCTGCGCTTGCTATGCTGCCAGGTTCGCAAGGTGCTGCCGCTGCGCCGTGCGCTCATGAATTACAGCGCGTGGGTGACGGGGCTCCGCCGCGATCAATGGGCGACCCGCTCCAACATCCGCAAAATAGAGATCGATCACGACCACGGCGGCATCGTGAAGCTCGCTCCGCTAGCCGACTGGCAGGAGACTGAGGTCTGGGATTACATCCGCGCCAACGACGTGCCGTATAACTCGCTTTACGACAAGGGCTACAAGTCGATCGGATGCGCGCCATGCACCCGGGCCGTCGGCGAGGGCCAGGACGCTCGCGGTGGACGATGGTGGTGGGAAACCGGCGCGCCCAAGGAATGCGGAATGCACTGCGCGATCGAGACCGGCGGCTTCGAGCATGAGCTTGCCGCGCTGCTCCGCCATAACGGCGACGGGCATTCTAAATCGTAGAAGGTGATGGCGAGCCAAAACGATCCCAAGGATGCTCAGCCCAAAGCGGGCGAATCGATAGCGCTCGATACCCTTCAGCACGACATTCTGGTTCCGCAGATTCAGGCCTTCCTCGATGCGACCGTGGACCCCGAGGCGCGCGAGGTTTATCTCGCACTCAAATCGGCGATTGATACGCTCGAGGTTCATCCCAATCTGCAGGCGCGGCTCGGGGCGATCGTCGAGGTGGCGCTGACCAGCGGCCGCGTACGCCGATTGTTCGGCCCCGGCGCCGAGCTATCGCTCAACTCGCTGTTCATGAAGACGCCGCGCGGCCGCGAAGTGGCGAATTCGCTGGCCGAACTCAACAAGGCGCTCGCAACGCTCAAGACTCAGACCGTCGAGCAGATAAGTGCGACGCAGCGGAGCCCGGGGGCATACGCACTAACGCTCAAGACGAGTGGATGCCAAATAGTGATCAGATTCGAGCAGGCCGGCGTCCGCGTCGAGAGTCTGGAAGTCGATCTCGGCAGTGGCTAGCAGGGGCCAGCCCCTGCACCCAATGTAGGATTTCTCCTCTCCGCACTCATACTTCTAACCGGGCGAAGCCCGCATCCTTAATCTTCCCAACGGGAAGTCCGAAACCATGCGCCGGGGGCGATGCGTGAGGTTTCGGAATCTGAAGTCCCCCCCTAAGGCTCCAGGCGTTCCATCAGGCGCGGGAACGGTACCGTCTCGCGGATATGATGAATCCCGCAGAGCCATCCCGTCATGCGCTCGATACCCATCCCGAAGCCCGCGTGCGGCACCGAGCCATAGCGGCGCAAGTCGAGGTACCATTCGAATGGCGCCAGCGGGAGCCCGTGCGAAATTATCTTGCTGCGAAGCGTCTCGTAGTCATCCTCGCGCTGGCCGCCGCCTATGATCTCGCCATGGCCTTCGGGCGCGAGCATATCCACGCATAGCGCGATCTCGGGCCGGGCCGGATCCTGCTTCATGTAGAATGCCTTGCACACGGTCGGGTATCGATGCACCATCACGGGCCGATCGAATTCCTCCGACAGCGCAGTCTCCTCGTCGCCGCCGAAATCGTCGCCCCAGTTAACCGCGACACCTTTCTTTTTCAGCCGTTCAATAGCTTCGTCATAGCTGATGCGCGGATACGGCGTCTCGGCCGCGCGCTCCAACCTGGTGGTGTCGCGCTCGAGCGTCTTGAGTTCGGCGCCACGGCGTTCGAGCACCCGGCGCACGATGTAGGAGACGAACTCCTCGGCGAGCTTCATGTCGCCGTCGAGATCGCAGTAGGCAACCTCGGGCTCGACCATCCAGAATTCCGTCAGGTGACGCCGGGTCTTCGACTTCTCGGCGCGAAAGGTGGGGCCGAAGCAGTACACCTTGCCGAATGCGAGCGCGCCTGCTTCCGCGTAGAGCTGTCCACTCTGGGTAAGATACGCCTTGCGCTCGCCGAAGTAGTCGAGCTCGAACAGGTTGGTGGTTCCCTCGCACGAGGTGGGGGTCAGAATCGGAGCGTCGAACAGCACGAAGCCGCGCTCGTGAAAAAAATCGCGGCACGCGCATTCCACTTCGCTGCGCACGCGCAAGATCGCATGCTGGCGCGAGGAGCGGACCCACAGATGGCGGTTGTCGAGCAGAAACGCGACTCCGTGATCCTTGGGCGTAATAGGATAGTCGGCCGCGGGCGAAACGATCGCGAGCGATTTGAGCGTGAGTTCGAATCCGCCCGGCGCGCGCTTGTCTTCGCGCACGATGCCGGTCACTTCGAGCGAGGTTTCCTGGCCCATGTGATCGGCCGCCGCGAAACTCTCCGCGCCGAGATCGGCCAGTGACGCAACGCATTGGCATACTCCGGTGCCGTCGCGCACTTGCAGAAAATGTATCTTCCCGCTCGAACGCTTGCCCGCGAGCCAACCCTTGAGCGTGACTTCGTCGCCACTGTGTTTCGACAGTTCTTCTATATAGACGCGCGCCATGTGCCCATTTAAGCATATCGCCGCATCGGTACAGCAGCGCGGACGCGTCGCGCGACCGGCTGTCATCCGGTACCCTCGATGGTAGCGAATGAACGGGCTTGACTACCTGGCGGTCGCGCTGTTCGCGATCGGCGCAATCTACGGACTGCAAAAGGGCGCACTCAGGATGGTGACGTCGGTCGTCTCGCTCGGCGCCGCCGTCTATGTCGCGTCGGTGTATTACTCAAAGGCCGGCGCATTCGCCGAGACGCAGCTTAATTCCTCGCACACCGTCGGCGCGGTGGTCGGATATGTCGCGGTCTTCGCGCTGATCTTCAGCGCGGTGGAAATAATCGGCTCGTTCGCGATTCGTCTCATGCAAATCGTGCACATGAGCACGTTGGATCGGCTCGCCGGAGGACTTCTCGGCTCGGGAATCGCCGCCGTATTCGCGGGCCTGGCCGTGATGCTGCTGGCGGCCGTGATGCCTCCCGACGCCGCGCTTCTGCGGAACTCACAGCTTGTGCCGATGCTGCTCGCCTACAACGAAATGCTTGTGGGATATATTCCCGGCGACGCGAGACTCTCTTACGAGCGCAATCGCGACGACCTGATGAAGTATTGGATCCAGAATGCGACGAAGGGCGCGGGCGCCGCGCCGTCTGCAGCCGCGATGCCTTCGCCCTCCGCGAAGTGATCTATAAATTTCGAATCTTACGCGGCGATTGCGCTGTCCACGGCCTTGACCAAGGTGCCCTTGGCCACCGCGCCGATGATCTGTTCCTTCACCTCGCCGCCCTTGATGATGAGCAGATTCGGGATGCCGCGAACGCCGTAGCGCCCCGGAGTCTGCGGATTGTCGTCCACGTTGATCTTCACGACTTTGAGCCGGCCTGAGTACTCGCCCGCCAGATCGTCGATGATCGGCGCGATTGCGCGGCATGGCGCGCACCACGGCGCCCAAAAGTCGATCAGAACCGGAGTCGGGGATTTCAGAACTTCCTGCTCGAAGCTCGCGTCGGTAACGTGAACGATTTTGTCGCTCGCCATCGGAACTCTTCTCCTGCGCACTCAGGTGCAAGTCAGAACATAAGTACGACTGGGTACACAGTCAAGGCAGCGACCGAGCGAGCCTTGGTGCCCGCTTGACCGCGGAATCGTTTCGGCTACCCTTGGCCCTCTATGGACGCACCGATGCTGAACGAAGTATTGCCCGACCTGCTCGAGGAGATGATCTATATGCTCAAACAGCAGGGCGCCGATCCGCTTGAGTCCAAACTTCGCTCGCTCCGCATCGAGGCGGTTTGCGATTGCGGCGACGAAAATTGCGCCAGCTTCGCGACCGCCGCCGAAGTCAAGGTTGCCAACTACGTCGAACTGCAATCGATGGAAGGGCAGGTGATCATCGACCTGAACGCCGCTAATGAGATCTGCTTTATCGAGGTGCTCGGCCGCCCCGACGTGAAGTACCTGCTCGAAGAATTTTACGATACCCGGAACTGAACTCGGGCGGGCGCCTGGACTCTAGCCGGCGGCGCGTTTTTGCGGCGCGACCCGGAACCGCTCGACGAATTCGATCACTTCATTCGCGACGCTCTCTTTTTCGCTGTCAACCGTGATCACGTGATAGCTCTCCTCGAGCTCGATCGCCCGCTTTTCCGGACTGCCAAGATGTTTCATCACGTAGTCCAGATTTTTGCGGATCGGACAGGTGTGATCGTGCTTCGCATGCATTACCAGCGCCGGCTGCGTGACATGCGCGAGCTTCGGCTTCACGATCGCGCACAAGTCGAGCAGCTTCATCGGCGCCGTGAGCGGCGTCAGCGGGCACCTCGGATGCACCCGGCGGGCGGCCGCATCGTAAATGTCCGACGCTTCTGAATTGTAGAGGTAGAGATTGGCGGTGATGGAACCCAGCATCCGCACGAAATTGATCTTCATCGTGGTCGAAGTGGGCAGAAAAAATGCCGGCGCGAGCATCACCAGTCCTGCCACCGCCTCGCGCTGATCGGCCGCGACCCGCGCCGCCAGCACCGCGCCCATCGAGAGTCCCACCACCACATTTGGCTCGCCGAACTGGCGCAACTCCTCGAGTCCGTGCACCACGCTTTCGTACCAATTGTCGTAGCCGGCCAGTCCGAGATCCTCAGGCGCGCCGGCGTGACCCGCGAGTTTCACGCCCCGGACCCGCACCCCGCGCGCAGAGAGCCGCTCGCCGAGGTAGCGCATCTCATATGGGGTTCCGGTGAAACCGTGGACCAGGAGGACGCTGACGCCCTCGCCGGGAAAGAAAAACTCGTTGGTATCGACGCCCGCCGCTTCTCGCGATGGAGGCTCGTCGGATTCAGCACTCATCTTTATTGGTTCCGCTTATTAATCGCGCGCCTCGGCGCGTCCCTTACATCGACGACTCGGTGGATCCGAGCTGCTCGGTATCGATCTTTATCCTGGCCGTGTTCTTCAGTTGATCGACGAATCGCGTCCACGCCTGCTCGCGGCGCTGCTCGGCGTATTCCTGCATGAAGGATTTTTCCGCGCTCTTCCATTCCTCTTCGCTCGGTTCGATCCGCGATATCACTTCGAACAAGTACGAATTGCCGCCGTTTTCCATCACCCGATCGATTATTCCTGGAATCGCCGGCACGATCGCGGCGGCGTCGGTCACTTCGGGAAACTCGCCGATTCCCGGGACCGTGTGCT
>JBGPNU010000103.1:0-9873 GCA_041487675.1 Binatus sp. (SeqCode) | reverse complement strand
TATGGGCAGGATGCGTCCTGATCCTGTCCGCGATTTTGTTTTTCGTCCGCCTGGGCGCGCGAGCGTTGTGGTCGTCCGAATTCCGATGGGCCGAAATAGCGCGAGAGATGCTCGTGACTCACAACTACTTCTGGCCGACGATCAACGGCCACGTCTATTACGACAAGCCGCTCGGTTCATACTGGCTCGTCGTTGCATCGACACCTTTCACTGGCGGCCTCAACGAGGCTGCAACGCGCCTCCCCTGCGCGATTGCCGGCCTCGCCGCGGTTGCCATACTGATGCTGTTGGTGCGACGCCTCTACGACGCTCGCACCGCGGTGCTGTCCGGCTTCATCCTGGCGACCAGCTTCAGCTTCGTATTCTTTTCGCGCCACGCGTCCGCCGACGTCGAGACGATCACCGGAGAACTCGCCGCGTTGTTTCTGTTTCAGCGCAATGAGAATCGCGCCGGCGGATGGTGGGTGGTCGGACTCTGGCTCGTCATGGCCGCGACCTCGCTCACCAAGGGGCTGCTCGGATTCGCGCTGCCGATCCTGGTGATCGGTGCGTACTGCATCCTTCGCGACGGATGGGGCGAGCTGTTGCGGCGAATCTCGCGCGATACTTTCGCCTTGCGGCTGCGATGGCTGGTCGAGCGCAACCGCTGGTTCTTCAATTTCTACACGATTATCGGCGTAGCAGTCGGCATCGTGGTGTACGCGGGACCATTTGAAATCTCGTCGCGTCTGATGTGTTCCGAGAAGGGTCTCAGAATGGTTTTTCGCGAAAACGTGGTCCGGTTTTTCGAGCCATTCGACCATCGCGGGCCAATCTACCTTTATGTGTATGTGATCTTCGCCCTGATGGCGCCGTGGTCGGCGCTCATTCCCGCGGCCCTGGTGGAAACGCATCACCTGCGGAGCCACGACGCCGAGCCCGCGCGCGCGGATAGATTTGCATTGGTCTATTTCTGGGCGACGTTCATATTTTTCACGCTCTCGGGGTCGCGCCGCAGCTACTACATCCTGCCGATCCTGCCCGCCGCCGCGCTCCTGGTCGCCAGGATGCTCGCCTTTCCCGGTGCGATTCGCTCGACGTTCGCCCGGCGCCTGATGATCCTCGGCTATGCGATCATTGCCGTCGCCGCGGTCGGCGGCCTCGCGATGCTGCTACCTGCCTCCGCAATTCTCCCCGGCCATCTCGCCAAACTACCGCCGCTGCCGGACAAGTTTGCGTTCATTTTCCTTTGGATTATTTCGGTTGCAGGAGTCGTTTACGCGCTCCGCAAATTCAGCCCGCATCGGGTCGCGATCTCGATGGGCGCGATCGCGTACTGCGTTCTCGCCTACATATATATATTCGCGATGCCGGCGGCGGAGGCTTATCGCGGTGAAAAACCTTTCGGTTACGCGGTATTGAGCAAGATTGGCAATCGCACCGATAAGCTCGCGCTATTCAAGACCGAAGGACCTCTGTTTTATCTGAATCCGCCGAAGCCGCTCCCGGAATTCGACAAAAAACAGGACCTCCGAGATGCGATCGCGAACGCGGGCATCGAGTGGTTTATCGTCCGCCGGCGCGATATGCCGAAGCTCGACGTTCCAACCACGGTCGAACTAAGCGAAGCGTCATTCCCATGGGAGAACGACTACAACATCAGCAATAAGGTGATGCTGGTCCGTGTCGCCCCGCGCCCAGCACGATAAAGGCTCCCACGACGACACGAGTGTAGTAGTGAACTTTTGCCTCTCCCTGACAGGGAGAGGCCGACGCGAGACCTTGAGCGTCGGGTGAGGGTCATTTGTTAATTTTGCGGCAGCATCGGACAATCGCGCCAACTACCGTGCGCGTCACAGCCGCATCGGCATCACAACGTACGTGTACTGCTGATCCGAGTCGGTCCGTATCACCCCCGGACTCACGTCGTCGCTGAGTCCCAGCTCGACCTCTGAGCCCGCCGGAATAACTCCAAGCGCCTGCTGCACGTATGAGGCGTTGAATCCGATCGCGAATTCTTCGCTCTTGAAATCCACGTCGAGCGACTCGCTCGCTTCGCCAGTCTCGGGACTCGTAGAGGACACCGTTAGCGTTCCCGCCGACAGCGCAAACTTGACGCCGTGATAGCGCTCACTCGAGAAAATCGCCGCGCGCTTGATCGCCGCGAGCAACAGATCCCGCTTGACCGCGATTTTGTACTTGGACTGCTTCGGTATGACGCCGCGATAGTCGGGAAACTCGCCCTCGACCAGGCGCATCGAGACTTCCGTGAGCCCGCGCTTCAGATAAGCCAGTTGCCCTTCGAGACTTAGCCGCACTTCGGCATCGCCGCCGACATCCAGGATTTTGCGCAGCTCGGTGAGGCCCTTTCGCGGAATGATCGCGCCGGTCTCCATCTTGAATCCGGGCACTCCGCGTTCGATCATCGCGAGCCGATGCCCGTCGGTCGCGACCATCCGCGCCGAGCCCGGCGCATTCGATTCGACGAACACACCGCTCAAGTTGTAACGGGCTTCGTCGGGGCTGACCGCGAAGATGGTCTTGTCGATCATTGCCGCGAGCACGGCGGCCGGAATCGTCAACTCGGCCTTGAGCTGTTTTTTTGCCGATCCGGAATCTTTGCCGGGAGTCTGACTCGGCATCGCCGGGAAGCTTCTTGGATCCAGGCCCATCATTTTGAATTTGGCCCGTCCGCACTTGAGTTCGACCCAATCGCTGTCGAGCGTGGTCAGCGCCACCTCGTCACCCTCGGCCTCGCGCACGATTTCGAAAAGCTTGCGCGCGTTGAGGGTCAGGCTTTTTTCCTTGCCGGAACACGCGACCTGGGTCCTGATTCCGACTTCGAGGTCGGTGGCGCTGAGGCTCATAGCGCTGCCGGTTGGTTCGATAAGAACATGGCCCAGTATCGGAACCGTGGTGCGCCGTTCCACGATCCCCTGGATCAATCCCAGACCGCTCAGCAACGAAGCGCGCTCGATAGAGAGTCCCATGAATTGTTAGCCCGTCTTCCTATTCCTAATCTTTAGATCTCTAAAATACTTTAGCAGTAATAGTAGGAGTTGTGGATTTGTTGACGAGTATCGCAAGCACCCGAATCTGGAGGGCGATCGACGCTCGAAAAGTTGTGCGCCGGAGAGCGGGTACCGACACGGGCCGGCGTTTCACACGCCGGCCCTGTCGATATCGTCACCCTTGTACCCACTTCCTCCACAGCCTCCTCAACACTCGATCAAGCGGCATTCGCACGGATCGATTTGAGCTCGCGCTCGATTTTTTCTATCGACATCCGAAACGCCGAATCGCTGGTGACCCGCCGCATGATCAGATTGTGCGCATGGATCACCGTCGAATGATCGCGTCCGAAGTGGTTGCCGATAGTCGGAAACGAGCTGTCGGTCAGCTTGCGGCACAGATACATCGCGACCTGCCGGCAAAATGCGATGTGCTGGGTGCGCTTTTTCGACTTCAGATCGGTAAGCCGGATATGGAAAAAATCCGCGACCGTCTTCTGGATCGATTCCACGTCGGGCTTCGCGTCGTGATTGCTAATCAGGTCGTGCAGCGCCTGGCGCGCGAAATCCACCGTAATAGCCGCTTTATTGAGCGAGGCGAGCGCCGCCAGCCGCGTCAGGCACCCCTCGAGCTCGCGCACGTTGGACGAAACGCTCTGCGCGATATACATCGCGACTTCCGGCGCCAATCTGAGATTGTCCAGCACCGCCTTCTTCTGCACGATCGCGACTCGAGTCTCGAGGTCTGGCGGCGCGATATCCGCGATTAACCCCGACTCGAATCGGTTGCGCAGCCGCTCCTCGAGGCCCGGTATTTCGCGCGGGATCTTGTCCGAGGTGAGCACGATCTGATGCCGCTCGGCGTGAAGCGCGTTGAAAGTATGGAAGAACTCTTCCTGGGTGCGTTCGCGGCCGGCCAGGAACTGAACGTCGTCGAGGATCAAGGTGTCCACCCGGCGAAATTTCTCCCTGAACTCGCCCATCTTGTCGCGGCGCAACGAGTTGATGAGCTCGTTCATGAAAATTTCGGCCGGCATGAACAGCACTTTCCGCGGACGATCGCCGCTCGCCCATATATGATGCCCGAGCGCGGTGACCAGGTGCGTCTTGCCGAGCCCGACCCCGCCATAAATGAAAAGCGGGTTGTATTTCTCGCCCGGCTGGTTGGCGACCGCCTGCGCCGCCGCATGCGCGAACTGATTGGCCGATCCAACCACGAACTCCGCAAATGTGTAGCGTGGGTTCAGGGTTGGATGGCGATCGCCCCGCGCCGGCCCGGACTTTTCGGCATGATGCGCCGCGGCCGTCTTCGCGTGCCCATTGCCGTTGCCGCTAGTGTGCCCATTGATGGGACGTTGTTGCGGCGCTGCTACTCCGTTCTCGCCGAGTGTCAACCGCACCTCCATCTGCTCGCCGGCTTCCGCGGTGAGCGCCGAGCGCATCAGGCCCAGGTAGCGTTCGTTGATCCAATCGCGAAAAAACCGATTGGGCGCCTCGATCGTGACGGTCGATCCTTGATGGCCGACAAAATTGAGAGGCCCGATCCACGTCTCGTAGCCGACCTGACCCAACTCCTCGCGCATCCGATCGGCAGCCCTTTGCCAGAGTCCGTTCATATCGTCTCCCCCTCAAGAAAACCGGGGCGCCCTCCACGCTCCGGAAGTAGAGTTCCTGGCATCAAAGGCCAGGCGAATTACGCACAGTCTTATCCACATCTGTGGATAACCGGATTTTCTCTCGTTACAGCCGACAATTTGACGCCACGCCACGCCGGGCTATCAACTTGTCCGGGTTACGATCAGTTCTGTTGCCCTTGAGATTTTGCTCGGGAGTGAGAGTTCTATGCACGCACATCCAAGTCATAGCGAACGCGCCGCATTGAACCATTCCGTCGAAGAATGGTTTTCGCGAGAACTGATTTTGCGGACAGAGGAACGTGATAAACTTATTTCGCGATCATAACAAGCGCGCAAAAAAATTCCGCGCTACGCGCGCGGATCGAAAAGGGAATTTCTCCGCCGGCCGATCGTGCGAGCCGTGCGCGAAAATTCACTTCGATCTCGCAATTCCGCACGCTAGCTCCCAGAGCGGATATGCGCGATCGGAAATTTTTGTATCGCAACCCGCGCGCGGCTCAATTTGGCGCCCTCGATCGAAAATTTATGCGCCGGCGCAAAAATATTTTTAGCGGCGCCGCTATCCGCAAGGAAAAGTCATGACTTCCCGCAAAAATTCAAATGAACTCTTCAACCGCGCCACGGTTAAGATTCCTGGCGCGGTGAATTCTCCGGTCCGCGCGTGGAAGGCGGTCGGCGCGGCGCCGATTTTCATCGAAAGTGGCAACGGCGCAACTCTGATCGACGCGGACGGCGCCCGCTTTCTCGATTACGTGTGCTCCTACGGCCCGGCAATCCTCGGACATGCCTGTCCGCGCGTCATCGCGGCGATTGCCGAGCAGGCGCGGCTCGGGCTCGGCTTTGGCGCGCCGACCCGGCTCGAGGTCGAACTCGCGGAATTGATCTCATCTGCGATCAAATGCGCCGAAAAAGTCCGCCTCGTCAGTTCGGGAACCGAAGCCGGTATCACCGCGCTGAGAATCGCGCGAGCCGCGACCGGGCGCGCGAATATAATCAAGTTCGACGGATGCTACCACGGGCATAGCGACTCGATGCTGGTGCGCGCCGGTTCAGGAGCGATGACACTCGGTCAACCCGACAGCGCCGGAGTTCCGGCGGCGCTCGCCGCAATGACGATGGTTGCGCGTTATAACTCGATTGCGACCGTCGAAGACATATTCCGCGCCGCGCCTGACAAAATCGCAGCCGTGATCGTCGAGCCGATCGCCGCCAACATGGGCGTCGTCAATCCCGAGCCGGGATTTTTGAAGTCGCTCGCCGATCTCACCCATCGAAACGGAGCGCTGCTGATTTGTGACGAGGTTATATCCGGGTTCAGACTCGGCTTCGGCTCGGCGGCGGAAGCGATCGGCGTCGAGCCCGACCTGATCATGCTCGGCAAAATAATCGGCGGCGGGATGCCGGTGGGCGCCGTCGCGGGACCGGCAAAATTCATGGACCTGCTCGCACCGATCGGACCGGTTTACCAGGCGGGCACTCTGTCCGGAAATCCGCTCTCGGTTCGGGCCGGCCTCGAGACGCTCAGAATCCTGAAAGAAACCAATCCATATGGCGCGCTCAACGCCGCCGGTGCGCACCTCGAAGCGGGACTCCGCGATGCGCTCGCGAAAAACGATCAACCCGGTTGCGTCAATCGAGCGGGATCTTTGCTAACCATGTTTATCGGGCCGATCCGGGTCCGTGACGCCGACCAGGCGCGCAGTTCCGACGCCGGCAGATTCGCGAAGTTTTTCCATGCGATGCTGGAGCGCGGAATAAATATACCGCCGTCTCAGTTCGAGGCGATGTTCATCTCGACCGCGCACACCGGCGCCGACATTGACCGCACGATCGCCGCCGCCGCCGAATCGATCCGTTTGACTGGCGCGCCATAGAAAGGGAATTTCGAATCACCATGGCACTCAGCGCCGGCAAGATGGCTCGATTCACCGCGATCGCGTGGGAATTCACGATGCCGATGATCGCCGGCGCGGTCATCGGCCATTTTGCGGACGTATATTTTCAGACCGACCCGTGGCTGACCTTGGTATTGTTCATACTCGGATTGTTCGGAGGCTTCTACCGCGGGATCTCCGAGCTCAGCGCCTTCCAACGCGAGAACAATGACTCCTGAATCGATATCGTCGTGGTCGGTGCCGACGATTTCCTCGATTCAGCGCACCAACGTCTTGCTGGTCGCCGGAAGCGCCGCGATTCTCGCTTTGTTCGCCTCGCCGGCGTCGGCAATCGGATGCCTTCTCGGTGGCGCCGTCGTGATCGCCAATTTGTGGATCCTGGCCGCGCTTGGCCGCCTGGTCCTGTCCGCGGCGGGCGCGGGTATTTCAAAGGGTGCGGCGAGGTTGGGCGCGCTGGCGATCCCGATGAAGCTGTTCATCGTCGTCGGGCTGATCTATCTGGTCTTCACCCGCGCGCGAGTTGACGGGATGGGATTTGCGGTCGGCGTCTTGACTCAAATGGCCGCGATTATTATTGAAACCGGGCGGGCTTCGGTCCGCACTACGGCATAGGGCGATGGCGGAGACACTCTTTTGCAGAAACCTGTAAATTTTCTCGAACTGATCGGTGGCGGCCGGATTCCCGAGGTGCTGGTCGGCGCCTGGATCGTGATGGGCATCCTGATCGTATTCGGATTGCTCGCCCGCTCCGCACTTGCCCGCGCCGCCGACCCGGTGGTCCCCGACGAAGGGATGAGCCTCCGCTCGGTCGCAGAGATGACCGTCGAATGGCTCGACTCTTTCGTCCATGAAGTCACCGAGATGCACGGATCGCGCGCGATGGTCCCGTTCTTCGGATGCATCTTCATGTTCATCCTGGTCTGCAACTTCTTCGGATTGATCCCCGGGATGGAACCTCCGACCGGCGACTCCGACCTGACCTTCGCGCTCGGAATTATCTGCTTCGGCTATTTCGTCTATCAGGGCTTCGCCGAGAAGGGCGTAGGGTATCTCAAAAGTTTCCTCGGCCCCTACCTGCCGCTGGCGATCCTGATGCTTCCGATCGAACTGGTTGACAACCTGGTCCGCCCGTTTTCGCTCGGCGTTCGTCTCTACGCCAACATGTTCGCCGATCACATCGTGCTCAACATCTTTACCGGGCTCACTTATCTCGTCATCCCGCTTGCGTTCTACGCTCTTGGCGCGATCGTATGTGCGGTTCAGGCAATCATCTTCGTGGTTCTTTCGATGAGTTACGTTCGAATGGCCGCGAGCCACGATCACTAGTATCGAATCGGAATTTAAGAAGGCTTTTCCGCGCCGAGGAATCTGCCCGGGAATCGTGGTGGTAGAGGAAGAGAGGCGGCCCGCTCAGCAGGACCTCGGGCGCGAAAGACAAGGAGGATCGAGAAAATGTTACGACGGTTTGGAACTGTAATGACGATGGTCGGGATGGCCATCCTGGCGTCGCCGCTGCTCGCGATGGCGCAGGAGGCGGCGAATGCCGCAGGATCGGGTGCAGCGTGGCGCGGCGGTCTCATCGCAATCGGCGCCAACATCGGTGTCGGTATCGCCGCGTTCGGCAGCGGGCTCGGTCAGGGCCGGATCGGGGCGGCGGCAATGGAGTCGATTGGGCGCAACCCGAATAGCGCCGGTCAGATCTTGGTGCCGATGCTCGTTGGGCTCGCGTTTATCGAAGCGTTGACGCTGTACGCGCTCGTGATCGCGTTCTTCCTGCAGGCGAAGGTTTAGCGGCTACGTCCGAAGCCGATTCGCGGAAGACAATTTACGAAGTGACAACGGGGCCCTCTCACGGGGCCCCGTTCTTTTTTCCTGAATTGCCTCTCCCCGTGTCGGGAGAGGCCGACGCGAGACCTTGAGCGTCGGGTGAGGGACCGTTGTCAATTTTGCTGTTAATTTTGCGGCGCATCAGACAATCGCGCCGCACAAATGTCGCTCACCCACCCGTGTGCCGGTGGCACCTCCCGACAGCGGGCGAGGGAACCAGCCCCTACTCTCTCCGCTTCGCACCCTGCAGAATATCGAACGGCGCACGACTCTTCTCGCGCTTGAGCAACACGTAGGTTGCACCCGCGCCCCCGTCGGCGGGCCGCGCGCTCGTAAATGCCAGCACATGCCCTCCGATCGCGCCATGCGAGAGCCATCCCGCCGACGCATGCTTCAGGATCGAATGCCCGCCCGGCGATCGCAGTCCGCGTCCATGCACGACCAGCACCGTCCGGAGTCCCTTGCGCACCGACGCGATGATGAACGTTTTGAGCGCTTCCTTGGCGTCGCCCTGGATGAGGCCGTGCATATCGATATGCGCCTGCAGCGCGAACTTGCCGCGGCGAAGTTCCGACACCAGCCGCGGGTCCAGTCCGACGCGGTATCCCTCGACGTATTCGTCGGATTCCGTGATATCGAACGGCGCCTGCCCTGATACCAGGTCCGACAGTTGCGCGACTACTTCCGCATCTTCATTGACTATCGTGTGAGTCATGGGCGGCTCGACCGGCGTCCGCACCCGCCTGTCGCCGTTTAAGGGGCGCACCCCTTCGAGCGCGCGCCGCAAAATAGTTTCGTCATTAGCCTCGTCGTCGAGCAACTCGTCGCGTAAATCCTGTGCCGGTTGCGCAGCCCGTTCTGCGACATGCCTCGCCGGCGTCGCAGCCTTGGGATTGGTCGCCGAGGGTGTCTTTGACGCTTGGGCGAGCATCTTCTTGAGCTCTTTAAACGGCGACGAAAAGCCCTCCTTAGCCGATGCGGGCTTCTCGCGTGAAGCTTTCACGCCGCGATGCTTGCGTTTCTTTGCCATCGGGGATTAGTCACGGGTCTGCGCGATCCGGAAATTTACCGAGAGCTTAGTCTATGTGCGGCGAATCCGCACCAATTCGGATAGGCTTTTCTTTTTCGAGCGCGTGGCGAATACTTCTGGTTCCCTCGCCCGTTTTCGGGAGAGGGTTAGGGTGAGGGACATCTTGCGGCGCGATTGTCTGATGCGCCGCAAAATTAACAAAGGTCGTCCCTCACCCGCCGCATCGAAGACTCGCGTCGGCCGTGTGTCGGTGACACCTCCCGACACAGGGAGAGGCAAGATCAACGTGCTTCGCTGTGGTAATCCTTACTTGGGTGCAGGGGCTGGCCCCTGCCGAAACGCGTGATGTGAGGATCCCCTATGCGCCGTATCATAATCATTAGCGCCGCAATCGTCGGAGCCATCGTGATCTTTATCGGCGTGATCCTCTTTTACGCCGCAACCAACCTGAACTCGATCATCGCCGAGCGCCGCCAGACGATTCTGGATAAGGT
>JBGPNU010000102.1:0-9895 GCA_041487675.1 Binatus sp. (SeqCode) | reverse complement strand
TCGAGGAGTTTCAAAATCAGCCGCCCGAGCGTCGATTTGCCCGACCCCGATTCTCCGACCAGGCCCAGCGTCTCGCCGGATGAAATCTCCAAGCTGACTCCCTGAACCGCTTTTACCGTGAGCCGGGTGCCACCGATAATGCTCGTGGTTCCCGCCGGGAATTCTTTGCTGAGACCTTCCACGCGGACCAGCGGCGCGCCGGCTGCGAGAGCCTGCCCGGTGGTGGATGCGGTTAGACTAGACGCGGATGCAGGCGGCATAGTGGTTCGGGGCCTTCGCTTCGAACGGCGGATCGATCGCCGAGCAGTCGGGAATTGCACGCGGGCATCGCGGATGAAATCTGCATCCGGATGGTGGATTCAAGGCGCTCGGTATCGAGCCGGGAATCGCCCGCAGGCGATGGTGCCGGGCGCCGTCGACGCCGGGAATCGATTCGAGCAGTCCCCTGGTGTAAGGGTTCAGCGGATTCCGGAACAGTTCCGCGCTCGGCGCCTGTTCCATCACACGCGCCGAGTAGAGAATCGTCACGTCGTCGGCATACTCCGCCACGATTCCGAGATCGTGGGTCACGAGAATCACGGCGAGGCCAAGCCGCCCCTGCAGCTCGCGGATCAGATCGAGAATCTGCGCCTGTATGGTCACGTCGAGCGCGGTGGTCGGCTCGTCCGCCATCAGCACCTTCGGATTGCACGACAGCGCCATCGCGATCATCACCCGCTGCCGCATCCCACCCGATAGCTGATGCGGATAGTCGTCGGTACGCCGCTCCGGGTCGGCAATCCCGACCATCCTGAGCGCTTCGATCGTTCGGTGGCGAGTCTCCGCGCGCGAGGTTTGCTGATGGAGGCGAATCGCTTCGCCAATTTGACTGCCGATTGTGAAGACCGGATTCAGCGAAGTCATCGGCTCCTGGAAAATCATCGCGATTTGAGCGCCACGTACGTGCCGCATCTCCGGTTCGCTCAGCTCCAGCAGATTCCGGTCCTCGAAGATAATTTCGCCGCCGACGATTCGCGCCGATTCCGGCAGCAGCCGCATGATCGACAACACGCTCGCGGTCTTGCCGGAGCCCGATTCTCCGACCAGTCCCGTCAGCTTGCCCGGTGCGACCGAAAAACTGACCCCGTCCACCGCGCGCACCTCTCCCGCCTCGGTGAAGAACGAGGTGCGCAGCGACTTTACTTCGAGCAGCGGTTTCACGGGTGGCTTAAGCGTATCATCAGTGCGCCGCGGCCAGCCAATCGTGCCGGGCGAGATCAGCCGGCGCTGGCCGGATCCAGGCGATCGCGCAGATGGTCGCCGAGGAAGTTGAACGACATCACGGCCAGGAAAATGAAAATGCCGGGAATCAGGATCCACGGGTAGCGCGCTAGGTTCTGCACGTCCTGCGCTTGTGCGAGCAGGTTTCCCCAGCTTGCGGCCGGCTCCTGGATGCCGAGTCCCAGCAGCGAGAGCGCGCTCTCGCCCAAAATGAAACCCGGAATCGACAGCGTGGCGGCGACGATCGCATAGCCGAGCACCGACGGAATGATGTGCCGCGTGATGATGCGCCATCGCGACGCGCCGAGCGCGCGCGCCGCCTCGACGTACGGCCGCGAGCGCACTGACGATGCCATCCCGCGGATAATGCGCGCGAAGCCGGCCCAACTGATGAAGCTCATAATCGCGACGATCATGAAAAATGTCGCGACCGTGCTCATCCCCGATGGAATCACCGCGGCCAGCGCGAGCAGGAAATAAAATGAGGGCAGTGACATCTCGATTTCGGACCATCGCATGATCAGGAAATCGATGGCGCCGCCGAGATAGCCTGACAGCGCGCCAATCGTGATGCCGAGTGAGAAACTGATCAGCACCCCGAGCAGCCCGACGCACATGCTGACCCGCGAGCCGTACACGATTCGCGAGTAAAGGTCGCGGCCGAGCCCGTCGCTGCCGAGCATGAAATACGGCTCGCTCTCGGAGTCGGTGGTGAAGAGATGGCCGCGCGTGAAGAGATGAATATAAACCCGGCGTGACATATCCTGCGTAAATTTGCGCTCCGCGGCGTCCGTCATTTGCATCGGATGCGCGTAGAAGAAGCCATGCGACCACTCAGACAGCGCGCTCAGATGCAGCGCCATCGGCGGACAATCCGGCATCGTGCGGTTCTGATAGGCCGGATCGTAACTCGCAAAAAACGGCGACGCGGCCGCGAGCAGGTAGAAGAGCGCAAGGCAAATCGCCGAGAAGCGAACCGTGCGCGACGCCATCCGCCATTCACGGGTGAAGCCCGATGCTCGCGTCTCGGGCGCCGCCGCGCTCCGCAGATGCGCCCGCAAACTGCGGTCCGCGTTCATTCCGCCGCCACCGACGAAAAATCGACGCGCGGATCGACCGCGACCAGCGCGATGTCGGCGAGCAGGTTGCCTACCAGAAGCAGGATCGTTCCCATCAGGACCGAGCCCATCACGAGATAGATATCGAGCGAGCGCACCGCGTCGAGCATCAGCAGCCCGAGGCCCTGCAGGTTCATGACCGCCTCGACCAAGGCGGCGCCGCCGAGCAGGTCGCCCAACGAATAGCCCGCCATGGTGACGAAGGGGTTGAGCGCGTTGCGCAGCACATGCTTGTAAATCACGACTCGTTCGGAGAGTCCCTTGGCGCGCGCGGTTCGGACGAAATCGGAATTCTTGATTTCTAAAATCTGCGAGCGCATCAGGCGCATCAGGCCGGCCGTTCCGGAAATGCCAAGCACGAAGACCGGCAGGATGAGATGGTTGATGCGATCGGCGACTTTGCTTAGCGGATCGAGCGTCGCGTAATCGACCGAAAAAGTGCCGCCAATCGGGAACCATCCGGTCTTCAGCGCGAAATACATCATCAGGAAGGCGAGAAAGAAGTTCGGCACCGACATCCCGAAGAAAGCGAGGAAGGAAAGAAAGCGATCCCAGATCGAATTCTGATTGACCGCAACGATGATCCCTATTGGAATCGCGATCGCCCACGAGAAAATCATGCTGCACAGCGCGAGGACGATCGTGTTGAACGCGCGCGATGCGATTAGCCCGGTCACGCTCACCCGGTAAGACAGCGAGAACCCGAAGTTGAGATGCAGCACGCCCCACAGCCACTTCGCGTAGCGGACCATCAGCGGCTGATCGAGGCCGAACTGCGCCTGCAGCTGGTGAATTACCTCGGGCGTGATGGTCGGGTTGAGCTTCAGATTCGAGACGAAATCGCCCGGCACCAACGACATTGCGACAAACGAAATGAAAGTGATCCCCAAGACCAGCGGGATCATGTTGAGCAAGCGGCGAATCAGGAAGCGGGTCATTAGTATCAGCGATTTAGTATCAGCGGTCTGACAGTTCGACGGGTGCGCGAGATTTTCAATCGGCCTTGAATTGCATCCATTCCGGTTTGTACAACCCCCAAACCGTGGGCTGATAGTTTTCGAGCGAGTTCTTCCACGACGCGTAGCGCTGTTGGCGCACGGTTTCGATTATCGCGAGTTGATCGTGAAGAATCTGCTGAATTTTCCAGTAATAGGGCGCGCGCTTGGAGGGATCCATCTCGGACGCGCCCTCGTCCAGCAGCGTATCGATTTCGGCCTCCCACGGTGTCGCCGGGGTTGTCTGATTCGGATTCCACAAATGAAGGTTGCCCGACGAGCGATAGAAGTTCGCGCCGTCGTTGGGCTCGATTCCGCCGGTGAATCCTATTAGCACGCAGTCCCAATCGAACGACGAATCGAGCTTGTCCACCAGGGTCGTAAATTCGAGCGGGCGATAGTTCACCTTGATCCCCAGGCTCTCGACGTCCTGCTTGAAGATCGTGCACATCTCGTTGCGCTCGGGCGTACCGGTATTGGTCGTCAGATCGAACTCGAGGCGGTTGCCCTTTGAATCGGTCCGCACGCCGGGCTTCGCAAGATGATAGCCCGCCGCTTCCAGCATGTCGGCGGCAAGTTTCGGATCGTAGTCGTAATCCTTAAGATCGGGATTGTGGAAGATCTTGTTTTCCGGCGAGATATCCGCGACTGCCTTCACCGCGAGGCCGTGGAAAACAAGATTTATCATCGCGGTCTTGTCCACCATGTGCGCCATCGCCTGCAGGAACTTGGAATCGGTGAACCAATTGAGTTTGGGATTGGTCACTCCGTTTTTAACGAAGCGGCGCGGATTGCGGTTGAAGGTGAAGAACAGCGAACCGGTATCGATCCCGATTTGCTTTACCGCGATATCGAGTTCCTTGTCCTTCGCCTTATCCCGTAGCGGGAGGACTTCCTCCGGACGCGGACCGTAAACGTCGATCTGCCCCGATAAATAGCGCAGATAAGCCGCATTCTGGTCCTGCACAATGGTTACAGTCTGCCCGTGCAAGCGCGGTAGCCGGCCCCCGTGCTCGTCCTTCATCCAATAGTCGTTGCTGCGATCGTACTGAACCACCTGGCTCTGCGCGTATCGCGTCATGTGATACGGACCGTCGCCTATCAATTTGGCCGGCGGCGTATCGATTCCCCAGGTGTGATTGAAATTTCCCGCCTTCCATACCGGCTCGAGGACATGCGCCGGAATCACCGGTATCCCGATCGAGTACAAAAGCGGCGCAAACGGCTTCGCCAGATGCATCACGACGGTATAGTCGTCAACTGCCTCGGCCACGATCGGTTTGTGATCGATCAAGAGCGTCGGGCGAATACTGTTGGGCACTTTGGGATCGTAGATGACGTCGAGGGTGAACAGGACGTCGCGCGCGGTCACCGGCTGGCCGTCAAACCATTTCGCGTCGTGGCGGAGATGAAAGGTTATTGCTTTTTTGTCCGGCCCGATCTCCCACTTCTCGGCAAGCCCCGCTTCCGGCAACGTGGTCACCGGGTTGAGCCGGATAAGACTCTCGAACAGGTCACTCGTGAGCTGTCCCGAAGTGGCGTCGGTGATCAGAATGGGATTGAAGGTGCGCGGGTCGCTGGCGGTTGCGGTGTAGAGGATTTGATTCGCCGCGTGATCCTTCGCGGGCCGATTGACTCGGCATCCGGGAAGGATCGCCAGCGTTGCCGCCACGATCGTGCATGCCATCGGCAGTGAAAGTGAAAGTCGCATCCGCGGATTCTCAGCTTTCATCTGCCAGCGAAGCGCCCGCTTCCAGGCTCAGATTCATCAGAGTCGCTCCGGGAGCCGGCGTCAGCACGAACGTCGAATTGGGAACGTCACCATTGACGATTGGCCGCACATAGCGAAACTTGACGTGACTCTGCGCTGTTGGAAAGTCCGCATCGACGACGTACGGAAACATCACTCCGCCGATATCATGATAGTCGGTGTAACGCACGTCGTAGTTGACGCGGCCGTCGGAAGCCGTCTCGCGCACCATCGCGAGCTGCCCGTCTGCAAATCCAAGCTGACGGGTCCCCGATGCATCGTTGCCGTAGGTCGCTATCGTCATCACGCCGTCATTCGATTCCGATTCCGGGACGATCCCGGGCGCAAAGTCGCGCGGCGCCAGTCCCATCAACAAACCCACGGCGTCCGCCGGAGCCATCGGGATTCGAACGTACCTGTAGAGCGTCTCCGCAGTCGCCTTGCCGCGCATGAAACGATTCTGCCCCGGCTCGAAGATGGCCAGCTCACTGCCCTGCGCCGCGAGCAGCAATGCGACTCCAAGCGGCGACCTCGCCTCGACGCGCAAATTGTTCGGCCGGCGGACGACGATGTCTTCCTTGGCTTTCAGGTGCCGGCCGCCGGCGGTGTACTCCATGATTGCGGGCGTCTGCATCGAGTCGAGCGATTTGTCACGCTCGGCCAGCGCCGCGGTCAATTTCTGCACCTGGTATTTTCCGGCATCCCAGCCCGGAATCGGCGATTCCGGCTCGGGTCCCTTCGGGTAAGTCGCGTACACGCAGGCCGAAAACCCGATCGTCGCGGAGAGCAGCGTCGCTGCCAACGCCACGAGCGAGCTTCCTTTTCGGCGGCGGAGGCGCTCAGTGGCCGGCGCTGGCGGCATTCTGCAGGACCTGGAGTTTATCCTTGAGCCGCGCGACCTGGTCGGTTTCCTGCGCTTTCTTCAGTGCGTCGCTGTACTCGTGGCTGGCTTCCTTGACCTTGCCGAGCCGGCGGTACGCATCGCCGAGATGCTCGGTGATCGTGGGGTCGCTGCCGGTCAGATTTACCGCGCGTTCCAACTGCTCGACGGCGCGCTTGTAGTCGCCCTTCTGGTAGTAAACCCATCCGAGGCTATCGACGTAGAATCCGTCTTCGGGCTCGATATCGAGCGCCCGCTTGATCAGCTTCTCCGCTTCGGTGAGATTGGTGCCCTTTTCCGCGTAGCTATACCCGAGGTAGTTCAGCGCCTGTGCATTGGCGGGGTTCAACTCAATAGCCTTCTTCATCTCGACCATGCCGTCATCGCGCTGCTTGTTCTGATCTAGCGCCGCGCCGAGCGTGAAGTGGAACTTGTCGTTCTTGGGATCGGTCGCCACCATTTTGCGCGCGAGTTCAATAGCCTTCGGATAGTCCTTCTTTTCCTGGTACACGCCGACCATGAAGCCCTCGATTTCCGCGTCGTTGGGCTTCTTGGCGAGTGCGTCCTTGAGCGCGCCGAGGGCGTCGTCGTACTTGTTTTGCTTGTCGTACAGATAGGCGAGCTGCAGGCGCGATTCCACGTAGTGCTCGTTGTCGGCTGGAATCTTGCCGAACTCGGCGATCGCCTTGTCGCTTTCGCTTAGCTCCGTGTACACCGTGCCGAGATAGTAGTGCACGCGATAGTTGTTCGGTTCGGAGCCGAGCACGAGGTTGAACTCGGTTGCGGCATCGTCAAAATTCCCCTGCTCGACGTAGAGCAGGCCTATTTTGGTGCGCGTGTCGGCCGGATTGGTCTCGACCTGCTCGACGCGCTTGAGTTCGTCGAGAGCCTGCTCATATTTTTTCTGACCGACCAGGATTTCGGCCTTGCGCTTTCGGACCAGCTCGTTGTTCGGATTGATCTGGGTAATTTTGTTGTAATAGACCAGCGCGTCCTGCGGGCGTTCCTGGCGCTCGCGCAGCAGCGCAAAGTCGAGCAGCACCAGCTCGGATTGCGGATTCAGATCGAGCGCCTTCTGATAATATTTCTCGGCCGCCGGATAGTTCTTCGAGGCCACCATCACCTTGCCGGCATAGTAGTAGCCAAGGAAAGAATTGGGATCGAGTTTGATCAGCTGCTGAAAGGTCTTCTCGGCTTCGCCGTAATCGCTGCGCTTGGCGTAGAGCGTCCCGAGATACAGATATGCTTCCTGGTTTTTTGGATTGAGGCGCAGCACCTCGCGGTAATCTTTTTCTGCTCCCGCGTCGTCGCCGAGCGCCGAGCTGATTCCCGCGCCGAGCAACCGCGCGTCGGCGGAATCCGGATTTATCGCCAGCGCCTGGTTCACAAGGTCCAGCGCTTCCTTGAGCCGCCCGTCGCGCACGTACAGAGTGGCCAGGCGAACTTTGAGCGACGCGTTGGTCGGATCGTACTGAACCGACTCGGCGTAATCCTTCAGCGCCTCTTCGCGATCGCCTTCATTCATGGCGACCTCGGCCTTCAAAAACGCGCTCATCGCGCGCGCGTCGGAGGGAATTTCCACCGCCGGCGTGCCGCCGAAAGGATTATCGCCTGCGACACTCACGGTCCGAATCGGTTCGGGCTTCGCACTGGTGATTCGCGTGCAGCCGAGAAACGCGATCGACGCGGCCCCCAGCGCGATGACCGCGCGTTTACTGAAACACTTCATTGGTGAACGGGATTCCTGGCAGAACTTCTCAATTAGGGCTAACACCGCGCTATTCTGGACCGTCAACATCAGCATTCCGCAGCCATCGGATGGCGCGGGCGAACGCTTGCGCGTTCCCTACATTATAAGATTTCCGCCCTCGGAAGCGACTGGGCAACTACTGATTCCGATCGGGCGCCTGTCTTGCCACCGCGCATCGCCTCCGATAGAGCGGGAAGCCGGAGTCGTCCCCGCAATTGCGCCCCATCCCCAAACGAACCGTGGAACCAGCACCCGCAAGTCACGCAGTCGCGCACCCTTCTCCGCGCAAGCTCGGCCTCATCCCGCTCGTATGCGTGATGTACCTCGTCGTGAGCGGCGGCGCGTACGGCCTCGAGGATGCGGTCCGGATGGCCGGTCCGCGGCTCACGATTTTGCTATGCCTCGTCGTCCCGCTGACGCTCAGCCTTCCGACCGCGCTGATGGCCGCGGAATTGACCGCACTGATGCCGGTGGAGGGCGGCTTTTACTTCTGGGTCAAGGAAGCGCTCGGACCGTTTGCGGGTTTTGCCGAGGCGTACCTGACCATTCTCTACACCGCCGTGGACATGGCGATTTACCCGGTGCTCTTCGCCGGGTACCTGTCGTTCATCGTTCCGCTTGGCCCGGTTGCGCAAGTCGCCATCGGTATCGCGCTGGTATGGCTCGCGGGCGGGCTTAATTTTCTCGGCGTGAGGCCGGTCGGGATGGCGTCGATCGTGCTCGCCGCGATTCTGATCTCACCGTTCGCGGCACTTGTGATCGCGGGATTTCCACACCTGTTCCACTTCACGATGCCCACTCCGCCGCTGTTCGGCGCCGATCCATTGGGCGCGCTGGCCGGCGGGCTGACCGTGGTCATCTGGAATTTCGGCGGATGGGAAAACCTGAGCGTCGTGTCCGCCGAAATCGAAAGTCCGCGCCGTAACTATCTTCGCGCGATTCTGATCGCGCTGCCGATCATCGTCGCCGGCTACGTGCTTCCGCTCGCAGTCTCGGTCTCCGGCTCGACCGGCGCCGGATACTGGGGAGTCGGATCGTTCTCGCACGAGGGCTACCGATTCGGCGGACCGATTCTAGGCGGCGCACTCGCGATTGGCGGCGCGGTGATGTCATTCGCTGTGTTCGAAGCCGCGATGCTCTGGGTATCGCGGATGCCATTCGTGCTGGCGCGCGAGCGCTATTTGCCAGCCCCGCTTACCCAGGTATGGTCTGCCACCGTGACGCCGGGGAGATCGATCCTGCTCTGCTGCATCGTCTTTACCCTGCTGGTGCCGGTGGGGTTCGTCGCGCTGGTGGTGCTCGACGTGTTTTTTTATATGGCGGCGCTCGCACTCGAGATGGCCGCACTGATACGTCTGCGACGACTCGCGCCCGTACGCACCGGGATGTTCACCATCGGCGGCGGCCGCCTCGGGCTCGCGCTTGTCGCGACGCTGCCAGTCCTCACCTGGCTCGCGACTTTCGGGTTGGCGGTCTCGACCAGCGATGGCAAGGCGGATTTCGTTATCGCAATCGCGCTGGGCGTATGCGTATGGCCCGCGTATGCGATCTGCCGACAACGCTACGGCGGCCCGCCCACGATCGATCCTCCCCCGACCAGCATCACCGCGTAAGTCCCTAAACGGCCGCCGAGCACTCGTTATCTTTACCTGTGCCAATGGCACCCGGAGGCCGAGCGTTCTGATACCTCGCCCGTTACTTCACGGGAGAGGAGGCCGGCCGCTTCGCGGCCGGTAGGTGAGGGTTCTGGATCGATCGCCTCTTCGACCACCCACAACGAATCCCCCTCCGTCATCCCGAGCGGAGTCTGCGGAGCCGAGGAACCCCGGATCTTTTTCACGACAGGCTCGAGTGCCGGTGGCACGTCCTGATCCAGCGTCCGCATATTTACCGACGTGTCAGTGACCTCTCCTTGTCCGAGGAGAGGTCGCGTGAGCGAGGAACGAAGCGAGCGCGGGTGAGGTTCAACGTCTGACCGAGCAGCAACTTCGAGCGCTGCACCTCACCCGACTGGCGTGATTGGCGGTCTCGACCAGCGATGACAAATGGGATTTCATTCTCGCAATCGCGCTCGGCGTATGCGTATGGCCCGCGTATGCGATTTGCCGGCGGCGCTACGGCGGCCCGCCCGCGATCGATCCG